>NZ_JBFUJB010000031.1:0-93536 GCF_056401575.1 Rhodococcus sp. P4_E4
ATCCGCATCGGCGTCGACAACAAACCGTGGTTCATCCCACCACCCTCGATCGACCCGCAGCAGCACCCCCGACCGGCGAACACCACCTTCAAAACCTGAGGACGAACCTCAGGCACAACAGAACACGGCCCAGCACCGCATCGAAGGAGACCTCGATGCGGTGCCAACAGGCCGTGACGCTTGATGAAGCTGTGCTCACAACGATCAGCGAGTCAGCACAAGCCCCGATGTCGGAACGCCCGTTCCCGCGGTCACCAGCACATTCTCGACGGAGTCGACCTGGTTGACCGAAGTACCGCGGATCTGCCGAACTCCCTCGGCGATACCGTTCATCCCGTGAATGTATGCCTCGCCGAGCTGTCCACCATGGGTGTTGATCGGAAGCTTGCCTCCGAGTTCGATTGCGCCACCGGCGATGAAGTCCTTGGCCTCTCCCCTACCACAGAAACCGAGTTCCTCGAGTTGCATCAGAACATAGGGCGTGAAGTGGTCGTAGAAGATCGCCGTCTGCATGTCCGACGGGCGCAGCCCACTTTGTGACCAGAGTTGATCGCCGACAAGGCCCATCTCCGGTAGGCCGGTCAAACCGTCGCGGTAATAGCTGGTCATGATGTATTGATCTGCCCCGCTGCCCTGTGCGGCGGCAGCGATAACGGCGGGTGTGTTCTTCAGATCTTTGGCTCGTTCTGGCGAGGTGACGACGATGGCGATGCCGCCGTCGGATTCCTGGCAGCAATCGAGGAGATGCAAAGGTTCAGCGATGAATCGCGAGTTCTGATGGTCCTCGAGGGTGATCGGTTTTCCGTAGAAGAACGCCTTCGGATTGGTGGCTGCATGCTTACGGTCCGCGACGGCGATTCGACCGAAGTCCTCGCTGGACGCTCCGTATACGTGCATGTATCGCTGCGCGACCATCGCGACAAACGATGCGGGAGTACCCAATCCGTGAGGATAGGAAAAGGCGTTGTCCGTTCCCGACGAATTGACCTGCGCAACAAGGCCGGAGTTCACCTGCCCGAAACGCGCACCCGATCGCTCGTTGAACGCGCGGTAAGCGACGACGACGTCTGCGACGCCAGTGGCGACCGCCATGGCCGCCTGCTGAATCGTCGCCGCAGCGGCACCGCCACCGTAGTGAATACGACTGAAGAACTTGAGGTTCGGGATACCCACCGAACGAGCCACTGCCACTTCGGTGTTGGTGTCCATGGTGAACGAGGTAAGACCGTCGACGTCGGCGGGTGTCAGACCGGCGTCGTCCAACGCGGCTTGAACAGCCTCGGCGGCCAGTCGCAGTTCACTGCGACCGGAGTCCTTCGAGAAATCCGTGGCTCCGATTCCGACGATCGCGGCCTTGCCGGACAATGCGCTCATTCAATGTCTCCGTTTTCAATGTCTCCATTCGAGCCCGACGTCGGAAATGCCAGTGTGACCTGCGCAGTGATGTGATCTCCCAGACTGTTCTTGCCGACCACCGCGAGCGAAACGAGATCCTCGTCGTAGGAGGTCACCGTGCCGGAGAGCGTCAAAGTGTCGTAGGCGTACCAGGGAACCCCGAGGCGGAGCTTGATCGACGTGAGTACTGCCCGCGGTCCTGCCCAGTCGGTCACGAATCGCTGCACCAGGCCGGTGTCCGTGAGGATGTTGACAAAAATGTCTTTCGAGCCGCGTTTCTGTGCGAGATCACGGTCGTGGTGAACATCTTGAAAGTCGCGGGTAGCGAGCGCTGCCGAGACCACAAACGTCGGGTCGCCGTAAATCGAGAGCTGCGGAAGAACTTCTCCCACAGTGATATCCGTCGTCAAAGTCATCGTCACTCCTTCCCCGCAGAAACCGCAGGAACCGCCGAAACCGCAGAAGCCCCAACCGGCTGCCAGGCGTACAAAGTCCAGGGAGTTTCCCCGGTCTCGTCGTCTCCGGGGAAGTCGAGGTAGATCGCCTCCACCTCCATTCCGATCGACACACTCGAGGGATCGACACCGCGCAATTCGCCGAGCATTCGCACACCCTCAGGCAGTTCGACCAGGGCAACGACGAACGGCAACGACCGACCAGGAACCTTGGGCGCGTGGTGAACGACGAAACTGAAGACCGTTCCCCGTCCTGACGCGACCACGTAGTCGGTCTGCTCCGACTTGTCCTTCCAGATCGCGGGCACGGGTGGGTGCTGCACCGAACCATCCGCACGCAGTTGAATACGCAACTCGTGTGCGGCGACACCGTCCCAGAAGAACTGTGTGTCGAGAGACGCCGTCGGGCGCAGCATCCGAGATGCGTCCAGGTCCGCAGGTACGTCAGTGGAGGGACGCTCACTTACCGGCGGCGCGAACTTCAAGATCCGGAACATCATCTCCGAGACCAGTTCTTCGCCGACCCGCCAGAAGCTGCGGGTAGTGAAGAACCACCCTTCACCAAGACCTGTCTTCTTCGGTCCCACTACGTCTTCCAACACCGAAGAGATGGTGACTTCTTCACCCGGCTTCAAATAGCGGTGGTAGATCTGATCGCAGTTGGTCGCGACGACGGACGTGAATCCGGCCTCGTCGAGAATGTCCGTCATCCGGCCCAACGGATCGTCGGCTTCTCGAATTGCCCCCAGACCGCGCATCGTCCATACCTGCGCCATCGCCGGCGGCGCGACTATTCCGTCGTGTCCGGCGGCGCGGGCGGCCGATTCGTCGACGTAGATCGGGTTCTCGTCACCGATCGCCTCGACCCAGTTGCGGATCATCGGCAAGTTCACGGGGTCCCGGCCGGCGCGAGGAGCGCTTGGCCCGTCCTCTCGAACCCGCTCGGCAGCAGTGAGAATGGGATCTGACACGATTTGTTTCCTATCTCGGAACGCGGGGAAGCTTCAGGCCGGCGGTAGCGATCAATTCGCGCATCACCTCGTTGACTCCACCGCCGAAGGTGATCACCAGGTTGCGCTTGATCTGCATGTCCAGCCACTCCATGAGATCAGCCGTTTCGGGATCGATCGGATTTCCGTACCGTCCGACGATCTCTTCCGCGAGGCGACCGACTCGCTGGATGCGTTCGGTCGCAAATACTTTGGTTGCCGAAGCGTCGGCAATGTCCACCGACTCCGAATCACTCGATGCCACTTGCCAGTTGAGCAGTTCGTTGAGGCGATACGTCGCGTGAATCTCGCCGAGCGCGCGTCGTACGTCAACGTGATCAAGCAGGTTTTCACGCTTGGCCCAATCGAAGACGTGGTCGTAAATCCCTGCGACGCGACCTGCCGGACCGAGCATGACGCGTTCGTGGTTGAGCTGCGTCGTGATCAGGCGCCAACCCTGATTCTCTTCACCCACAAGCATGTTCGCCGGAACGCGAACGTCCTCGTAGTAGGTGGCATTGACGTGATGCGCACCGTCGCAAGTGATGATCGGGGTCCAGGTGTAGCCGGGATCTTTGGTGTCCATGATCAGGATGGAGATGCCGCGGTGCCGCGAATCGGCAGACCCGGTTCGCACGGCGAGCCACACGTAATCGGCGTCATGCCCGCCGGTGGTGAAAATCTTCTGGCCGTCGACGACGTACTCGTCACCATTTCGTGCCGCCGAAGTACGCAGGGCTGCAAGGTCGGTGCCGGCTTCCGGTTCGGTGTAGCCGATCGCGAAGTGCACTTCACCGGCGAGGATCGCGGGCAGGAATTTCTGCTTCTGCTCCTCGCTGCCGTACTTCTGCAGAGTCGGACCGACGGTCTGCAACGTCACCGAAGGCAGTGGGACATCCGCCCGCACAGCCTCGTTGACAAAAATCTGCTGCTCGACTTCACCGAACCCACGTCCGCCGTACTCCACCGGCCAACCGACGCCGAGCCAACCGTCCTTGCCCATACGACGGATGACCTCACGATAGGTAGGGCCATGCCGCTCCACACGCATGATCTTGGCCTCCTCGGGCGAGATCAGCGTCGAGAAGTAGCGTCGAAGTTCAGCTTGCAATGCGCGCTGACTGTCGGTCAGATCGATGAACACCGGGCCCCCACGAGGTCGAGTCGCTGCGAAGCGCCGCCGAGCAGGCGCGCCAAGTCTTTTGCAGTCGAGTAGTAACGATGAAGCGGATACGTGACGTCGACGCCCAGACCGCCGTGCAGGTGGTGAAGCACCTGCATCGTGGCGGGTACTTCCTGGGCGATCCAGTACGCCATGACGTCGAGGTCCGACTGGGCATCCAGGCCCTCCGACACGCGCCAGGACGCCGACAACGCCGCGACGTGAAGAGTCCGCGAGGTGACATAGGCGTCGGCGATCTGCTGTGAGACCGCCTGGAACGTGGCCAGCGGCTTGCCGAATTGCTCGCGTGAGCCGACATGTGCCGCAGTGAGATCGACGGCACCGGACACCAAACCGTCTGCAACGGCTCCGATACTCGCCGTAGCGATCCGGTACAGCGTCTGGACGGCTTCCTCGCCGGCACCGAGAAGTTCACCGACTGCCTCGTCCATCGTGACTGCGAACTCCGGACTGCCGGACGCGCTGGGTGTCGGCGTCAATGCGACGCCGGCGGCGGTCGGATCGACGAGCACGACTCCGGCGTCGGTTGGCACAAGAATTCTGTGTGCGCTCGCCGCGAAAGGCACGGCAAGCACCGTCCCGCTGACGCGATACCAGTCGCCCGACTGATGGGCGGTGGTCGACGGCTGCGCCGGGAACTGCTGACCCGGCTCACCGAGCGCCGCGGTGAACACCCGTCCGGCGCTGACTCCGGTGAGCAATTCGTCCTGCTGAGCGTCGGTCCCCAGAGCAACGATGGGAAGTACGCCGAAGCCGAGGGTTGCGAGAGCCGGAATGGGAGCGGCGGCCCGGCCGACCTCGACGAGAAGAGAGCCGACGTCGGTGACGGAGAGTCCCTCGCCGCCCAGACGCTCGGGCAGTGCCAACGTGAGCAGGTCGGCTTCGGCGAATGCCGCCCAGAGCGCGTCCGGCTCCAGTTCACGGGCAAGGAGCGCGGTAGCCACCTCGGCTACCGCTTCCTGGGTTTCATCGGGAGTGAAGTCCACGCTGGCAATCCTGTCTCTGATGTAGAACGTGTTCTAGTTGTATCACCAACGTGGACATTTCTAAAGGCCTCTACTCACGCCGTCTAATCACGGGGCAGGCCCAGAATTCTCTCCGCGGCGACGGTCAACAGAATCTGCGTGGTTCCGCCGGCAATCGACAGGCATCGCGTGTTGAGGAACTCACGCGAGAGCGGACCCTCCACCCATCCGGCTGGGCCACCCAATTCCATGGCGAACTCTGCGACATTCTGACGCTGGCGCACGCCCACCAGCTTGCGGACGCTCGACGCCGGGCCCGGATCCTGACCATCCAATTGCCGCAGTGTCGTGCGCAATTCCAGCAACGAGCCCACCATGGCGGTTCCGATCAGCCCACCGAGCTTGTCTGCAACCACAGGATCGGGATCGCCCGCCAGCTCGAGCAATTCCTCCATCGCACCGCCGAGCGAAGAGCCCCCGCTCATCGCGACTCGCTCGTTGGCGAGGGTCGTTCGGGCCAGTTTCCAGCCTCCGCCGAGCTGGCCGACGACGCAGTCGTCCGGCACGAAGACGTCGTCGAGGAAGACTTCGTTGAACAGAGCATCGCCGGTGATCTCACGCAGCGGCGAGATCCGAATCCCGGCCGTCTTCATGTCGAGAAGGAAGTACGTGATGCCCTTGTGCTTAGGAACCTCGCGATCGGTTCTGGCGAGGCAGATGGCCCAGTCAGCTTCACGCGCAAGCGAAGTCCAGACTTTCTGGCCGTTCAGCTTCCAACCGCCGTCGACCTTCTCCGCGGTCGTACGCAGCGCGGCAAGATCGGAACCTGCACCAGGTTCACTGAAGAGCTGACACCAGATGATCTCGCCCTTGAGCGTCGGTGTCGCAAATCTTTCGATCTGCTCCGCACTGCCGTGCTCGAGGATGGTGGGAACTGCCCACCACCCGATCACGAGATCGGGCCGGCCGATACCGACGGCCGCCAACTCTTCCTCGATCAAAATCTGTTGCGCGGCCTTGGCGCCCCGGCCGTACGGCTTCGGCCAGTGCGGCGCAAGGTAGCCCGATTCGGCCAACGCGTTGCGCTGTTCGGATTCGGGCAGCGCCACCAATTGCGCTACCTCTTCGCGAATGTCGGACCGGTCGGATTCCAGCTCACTCAAGTCGATCTGAAGGTGACGCCGTGCGCCGCCGATCGTCAATTCAGCGACGCGTGCGCGCCAGCGGGACGATCCGCCCAGAATCTGCCGGAGCGACAGTGCTCGGCGAAGGTAGAAGTGCGCCTCGTGCTCCCAGGTGAATCCGATGCCGCCGAGCACTTGAATGCAGTCCTTCGCCGTATCGACAGCGGCGTCCAGAGACACCGCGGCCGCCACCGCCGCCGCGATCGGAAGTTCGTCGCCCGACTCGGCAGCGACCGCACCATCCCAGGCGACAGCTCCGGCATTTTCCACTCGGCACAGCATTTCGGCACAGATATGTTTGATCGCCTGGAACGAACCGATGGGCTTTCCGAATTGTTCGCGAATCTTCGCGTACTCCACCGCAGTACGCAGACTCCACGCCGCAATTCCGGCAGCTTCGGCAGCCCCAAGTACCGCCGCTAGATCGGAAACCGATCCTGGCGCAATGTCATCGAGGATTCGGTCGGCGTCGACCGTCACTCGGTCGAAGGAGACTCGCGCCAGTGGTCGCGACTTGTCGATCGTGTCGACCGCTTCGTAGGTCACACCTTCGCTGTCTCCGTCGACGAGAGCCCAGACGACACGCGAGCCTTCACCTTCCGACACCACGCCCGCCGACACGAGGACCGATACGCCCGAGTCTCCACCCCAGGCGTAACCTCCTTCGCCATGAAGCTCGATGCCGCCGGACGCATTCGCCGTTGCCGCAACTGGACTTTCGTCCAATACGACGGCACACGGCAACGCACCGTCGGCGAGCATTTCGGACCAGCGTTTGGCAGCGGGCGACGAACTACGCCCAACCACCAGAGCTGCAAGCGCAGTCGTGAGAACAGGACCCGGCACGAGTTCGATTGCCGCCTGCTCGAGCATTGCTGCGAGATCGACGATTTCCGCTCCGGCTCCGCCTACCGATTCAGGAACGGCGACCGAAAATATCCCGAGAGACGCGAACTCGGACCATTTCTCCCGCCACGAAACTGCTGGTCCACGGCGTACCATGTCCATCGGCGTGGCCGAGCGAGCCCAGGCCTCTATCGATTCCTGGACCGCCCGCTGTTCATCGGTCGTGGCGATTGTCACAAC
Organism: Rhodococcus sp. P4_E4; assembly: GCF_056401575.1. NCBI lineage: Bacteria > Bacillati > Actinomycetota > Actinomycetes > Mycobacteriales > Nocardiaceae > Rhodococcus > Rhodococcus sp. P4_E4. Next base: position 7,258 of record NZ_JBFUJB010000031.1, read on the forward strand.
TGGTTCCCGCCTCTCGATAAGTGACACAATTGTTTAGAACGTGTTCTAATATGACACCTGGCCAAGAGTCAAGGCGCGAAGGAATTTGTCGATGACCACAACATCCCGATCCCGCTCCAACGCGGTTGCTTCTGCAACGCTCGGGGACGACGATCTCAGCTCCAACGCGCAACGTGAACGCCGCAAGCGGATTCTCGACGCAACCCTCGCCCTGGCGTCCAAGGGTGGCTACGAGGCTGTTCAAATGCGCGCCGTGGCCGAGCGCGCCGACGTCGCAGTCGGAACGCTCTATCGCTACTTCCCGTCCAAGGTTCACCTGTTGGTGTCCGCTCTGGCACGCGAATTCGAGAAGATCGATTCCAAGGGCAAGATCCCACCTGGAACCAGCCCGCTCGAGCGGATGCAGCTGATCCTCAGCCTCATCACCCGCGCGATGCAGCGCGATCCGCTCCTCACCGAAGCCATGACTCGCGCGTTCATGTTCGCCGATGCCTCCGCAGCGGCAGAGGTCGATCAGGTGGGCCAGTTGATGGACCGCCTCTTCGCACGAGCGATGACCGAAGAGGAGCCGACCGAAGAGCAGTTGGCAATCGCGCGCGTGATCTCCGATGTGTGGCTGTCCAATTTGGTGGCCTGGCTCACGCGACGTTCTTCGGCTACCGATGTCGCCAATCGACTGGAATTGACGGTTGAACTGCTGCTCGGTGATGGAACACGGAAACCCGAATAGACATCCTTTGTCGCATCTGTCATTTTTGCACTGATCTGGCAGAAACGTATCGAGCCAGGAGTCGCTGCATCACCTAGATTTGAAGAGGTGAGCGCACAAGATCTGTCCATCGAACTCCGCCGAGCGCTGTCGGGCGTGGCACGCACGCCGCGTCTGCTCGTAGCCTCCGACTACGACGGGACGATGGCACCCATAGTCGCCAACCCGGACAAGGCGTATCCCCGCGCGGAAACGGTGCGTGCGCTCCGCTCCCTCGCCAGCCTGGCGTCGACGACTGCTGCCGTGATCTCGGGCCGCGCCCTCAAGGATCTGGCGGCGCTGTCCCGGCTTCCCGCCGAAGTGCAATTGGTCGGCAGCCACGGCTCCGAGTTCGACATCGGATTCGTTCACGCGATCGACGCCGACGCCAGGAAACTGCTCGACGAGATCGTCACCGAGTTAGGCCGAATCGCCGCCGACACCCCCGGCGCAACTGTGGAGAAGAAGCCCGCCAGCGTCGCCTTGCACGTACGCAACACCAGTGCCGACGACGCCGAGAAGGCGCTCATCGCCGTTCGCACCGAATCGGCACTCTGGCCGGGCGTTCAGGTCACCGAGGGTAAGTCGGTGGTCGAGTTGGCGGTCATAGCCACCGACAAGGGCCACGCACTCGACTTGATCCGCCATCAGGACGGCGCTACCGCTGCCGTCTTCATCGGGGACGACGTGACCGACGAAAAGGCGTTCAGCAGGCTGCAGGGGCCGGACATCGGAATCAAGGTCGGCAGCGGGGACACCGTCGCCGACTATCGCGTCGACAGCACCGAGGATGTCGCTGCTGCTCTGGCGTTCCTGCTCGACGAGCGTCGTACGTGGCTTTCCGGTGCCGACGCTCCGCCCATCGAGCGACTCTCGATGCTCGCCAGTCCGCGGACCGTCGCTTTGGTGACCCCGGATGCGACGCTGACCTGGTTGTGTCACCCGGAACCGGATTCAGCGGCCGTCTTCGCACACCTTCTCGGCGGAACCGGGGCCGGCCACTTCTCGGTCGGGCCTCGACGCACAGCCTTGCCGCTGAGCCAGAAGTACATCGACAGCACGATGACCGTTCAGACCCGCTGGGCGAGCCTGTCCGTCACCGACTACCTCCCCCACGACGTCCCGCAGGGGCGAACCGACCTGACCCGCATCATTTCCGGTCAGGCCGACGCGATCGTCTCGTTTGCACCCCGTCCCGAGTTCGGCCAGGGTCAGGTCACGCTCGAGGTCGTCGACGAGGGCATTCGAGTCCTCGGCACCAACGAGCCGTACGTGCTCCGCTCCCCTGGTGTGCTGTGGAACATCGCCACCGACGGAAACCAGCAGACTGCCCACGCCATCGTCGAGCCGTCCAAGGGTGACGTCGTACTCGAATTGCGCTGCGGAACAGAAGAAATCGGCCCTTCCGAAGTTCCGGAACTCGAGCGTCGAGCGACTTCGGAGGCGTACTGGTCCGATTGGGCCAAGACGCTCGAACTGCCGAAGCTGAAGCCGGACTTGATGAAACGCTCGGCGCTGACCTTGCGCGGGCTGGTTCATGCCGATTCAGGTTCCATCATGGCCGCCGCCACAACATCCCTGCCGGAAGAGATCGGCGGAGTCCGCAACTGGGACTACCGCTACTGCTGGTTGCGCGATGCCGCCCTCACCGCAACAGCTCTCGTGAGCGTCGGATCCACCGATGAAGCCGAGAACTACCTCGACTGGGTCCACCGCGTGCTCGAAACGCTGCCGGGACCCGAGCGCCTGCACCCCCTCTACACGCTCTACGGGACTTCGCTACCGCCAGAGGCCGTCATCGATTCACTTCCCGGATACGCCGGCTCCAGGCCGGTCCGCGTCGGAAACGCCGCGAATCAGCAGGTTCAACTGGACGTGTTCGGCCCGATCGTCGAGCTGATCGTCGAACTGGCGAATGCACGCGAAAAGGCCGGTGCTCCCGATCCTTTGAGTGATCGCGACTGGGAACTGGTGTGCGCCATGGTCGAAGCAGTGCAGCGGCGCTGGTTCGAACCGGACCACGGCATCTGGGAAATTCGCGACAACCCGCGCCACCACGTCTATTCCAAGGTGATGGGTTGGGTCACCGTCGATCGCGCCGTCGATCTTGCTACTCGCTTTTCTCGCGAGGCTCTGCCCGAGTGGGCGGAACTGCGTGACCAGATCGCCGACGAAGTACGACACAAAGGCTGGAAGGACGACGTCCAGTCGTACACCGCGGCCTACGACGGTACCGATCTCGACGCCGCTACTCTGCACATCGGGCTGTCGGGACTGATCGATCCGACGGATCCACGCTTTGCAGCGACCGTCGTAGCCACCGAGGCTGAACTACGCAGCGGCTCAACGGTATACCGATACCATCACGACGACGGCCTGCCCGGCATCGAAGGTGGATTCCACCTCTGCGCCGCCTGGCTCGTCGAGGCCTACCTACTTATCGGACAACGCCTGCAAGCAGAGGCACTGTTCGACCAGTTGGTCGCGGCAGCGGGTCCCACCGGACTACTCGCGGAGGAGTACGACCCCATCGCGGAACGCTCGCTGGGCAACCATCCCCAGGCGTACAGCCATCTGGGATTGTTGCGGTGCGCCCAACTCCTGGCGTGAGCGCTACCCCTTGATCCGACCTGATGTTCGCCCTGCCAGTAGTTCGGTGTCGAGCATCTCGACTATCGGAACGCCGGATCCAGACGGCGACATCAGGAGCGCACCGGCGCGCCGGCCCTTCTCTTCCTGGGGCTGGCGCACCGTTGTCAGTGATTCGCGCAGCGCCTCATCGACGCCGTCGAATCCGGTGATAGACAGTTGGCCAGGTACATCGATGCCCTGCCAGCGCGCCCAGTCCAAGGCGCCGAGAGCCAGCACGTCGGTGGTGCAGACCAGTGCGGTGATCTCGGGGTTGGTCGCGAGAGCTTCCGCCGCCGCCGAGTGCCCGGACTGCGATGTGTGGACGTACCGCTCGATCACCGTGAGTGAGAGTGGGTCCATGTCGGACGCCACCATCGCGTCGCGCACTCCTTCGATGCGCTCACGCTGGACGTGGAAGTGCGGGGACTTGAGTCGTTCCTGGCTGACCACGCCGTCCATCCGGTCGCGCCCCAGCCTCATGCAGAGCACGCCGATGTCGCGGTGGCCGAGCCCGATGAGGTAATCGGCGACCTTGCGCATGGCAGCGCGGTCGTCGATGCCCACGAGGGATGCACCGGGAATCTCGCGCGGCTGGTCACACACGACGATCGGAATGTGACGCTCGAGCACGGCAGCGAGATACGGATCGTCGTCGGCCACGGAGTAGACGACAAAGCCGTCGACGCCCGCCTGCTGGACCACGGCTGCAGCATCCACCTCGTCGCGGCCGGGCCCGGCCGGGATGAGCAGCAAGCCCTGGCCGGCGTCCTCGCACGATTCCGAGAGACCGGCGAGGAAGCTCATGGCGGCCGGGTCGCGGAACGAATAACTGAGTGCTTCGGTGAGCAGGAGACCGACGGCACCGGCTTTGCGAGTTCGCAAGGAGCGGGCGACCGGATCGGGTCCGGGATATCCGCGTCGCTTGGCCGCTTGGAGCACTCGATCCCGCAGCTCGACGGAGAGCTGATCGGGTCGGTTGTACGCGTTCGAGACTGTAGTTCTCGACACATTGAGCTCGGCGGCAAGCGACGCCAAAGTGGCTTGACGGCGTGGCTGACGGGACCGGGGCATAAACGGACGTTAGCCGTAGTGCCCGCAGACGGCGCGTTGGGGCTGAACCGAAGGTGAACTACCAGCGACTATGCGCTAATGTGTAACGGTAACGGTTTCCAATAGCATTTAGCCCAGCCTTTGTTCAGGAGAAAAGCACGTGCGTTCGTCGTCGAAATTCCGCACCGCCACCGCCCTCGCGGCCGTCTCGGTCGCCGCAGCATTCGCGCTCACCGCGTGCAGCTCCAGCTCGTCGAAAGACGAAGGCATCACCGTCGTCGCATCGACGAACGTGTGGGGCGACGTCGCGCAGGCCGTCGCCGGCGACAAGCTGACCGTGACGTCGATCATCAACGAGCCGTCCGCGGACCCGCACTCGTTCGAGGCGACTCCCGCCGATGCCGCCAAGATCACCGACGCATCGCTCGTCGTCTACAACGGCGGCGGCTACGACCAGTTCATCACCGACGTCCTCGACGCGGGCAAGGGTGAGCAGAAGACGGTCAACGCCTACAACCTGCTCGACGGTGGCATCCACGCCGGCGAAACCGCGGGCGAATCGCATGACGGTCACACCCACGGCGCAGTCAACGAACACGTCTGGTTCGACATTCCGACCGTCGACGCCGTCGCACATTCGGTTGCCGATCAGCTGAGCGCTCTCGATCCGGACAACGCGGCGACCTACGAGGACAACGCGAAGGCATACAGCCAGAAGCTCGCCGGCGTCACAGCGATCACCGATTCCATCGCCGCTGCCCACGCGGGCGCACCGGTGGCGCAGACCGAGCCGATCGCGCACTACCTCCTGGTCGCAGCTGAACTGAAGGACGCAACTCCCGAAGAGTTCACCAGTGCCATCGAAGACGGCAACGATCCTTCACCGGCCGCAATCGCCGCAACGCGCCAGCTCCTCTCGGAGAAGCAAGCCCGCGCACTGGTCTACAACATCCAGACGCAGGACAAAGTGACCCAGGACATGCGCACCACAGCCGAAACCGCCGGAGTGCCCGTCGTCGAGGTTACGGAGACTCTCCCCGAGGGCCTGGACTACATTCAGTGGCAGACGCAGACCGCGGAGTCGCTCGCAAACGCCCTCTCTGCCCAGTAATTATTTGCCCCACCATTTCCGAGAAGAACCGATCGGCTTGTGACAGAAACTTCCGCGAATACTCCTGTGCCCCCTGGTAACACCGTGCCTTCTGGCAACACCGTGCCTTCTGGCAACACCGTGCCTTCTGGCAACACCGTGCCCGCTGTGACGCTGAAGGACGCTCGATTGTCCTTCGGCGCCCGCACTTTGTGGGACGGGCTCGATCTCGAGGTACAGCCAGGTGAGTTCATCGCCGTACTCGGGCCGAACGGGTCGGGCAAGACCTCGCTCCTGAAGATTCTGCTGGGCCAACTACAACTCAGCGGCGGTAGCGCCCAGATCGTCGGCACGCCGGCACGGGCCGGGAACTCACACGTCGGGTACATCCCGCAGCAGAAATCCATCGACGACGGCCTCCCGCTCCGCGGCCGCGACCTGGTCGGCCTCGGCGTCGACGGTCACCAGTGGGGTACGGGCCTACTGCGCCGGGGGCGTCGCCGCAAGATCGTCGACGACGCCATCGCACAGGTCAGCGCCCAGTCGTTTGCCGACGCTCCCATCGGTTCCATGTCCGGCGGTGAGCAGCAGCGACTGCGGATCGCACAGGCTTTGGTCGGCGACCCGCGGATCCTGCTGTGCGACGAGCCGCTGCTCAGCCTCGACCTCGCCAACCAGCACCTGGTCTCGACGCTGATCGACAAGCGTCGGCGCAGCCATGACACCGCAGTGCTGTTCGTGACGCACGAGATCAATCCGATCCTGCCGTTGGTCGATCGAGTGCTCTATCTGGTGGACGGCAAATTCCGGATCGGGACGCCGGCCGAAGTGATGACGTCCGAGGTTCTCTCGGATCTGTACAACACCGACGTCGAAGTGTTGCAGGTTCGTGGCCGCCTCGTCGTGATCGGCACCGGAGACGCCATCGACGCACTCGGCAGCGCAGGCGGACTACGCCCGGGAGAAGGCGTTCACCATTCTGATGAGGATCACCACCAGTGAGTAACAAGTTCACCGACGCGATGTCGCGGATGTTCGACGTGTCCGCCACCGTCGACCTACTGCAGTACGACTTCGTCCAACAGGCGTTGATTGCCGGTGCCATCCTCGGATTGTTGGCAGGCATCATCGGGCCGCTGATCGTGAGTCGTCAGATGTCGTTCTCGGTGCACGGAACGAGCGAGCTGTCACTGACGGGTGCATCCGCCGCACTTCTCGTCGGTGTGGGCGTCGGCTTCGGCGCCATCGTCGGATCCGTGGTCGCAGCTGTGCTGTTCGGGCTGCTCGGAGCCAAAGCGCGCGACCGAGATTCGGTGATCGGCGTGATCATGGCTTTCGGTCTCGGCCTGTCGGTGTTGTTCCTCTGGGCGTACGACGGTCGCACGGGAACCAGCTTCTCACTGTTGGTCGGACAGATCGTGGCGCCGGGAAACAGTGGTCTCGAACTTCTTCTGCTGTGCGCGGTCATCGTGATCGGCACACTCGGATTCATCTATCGCCCTTTGCTGTTCGCGAGCACCGACCCCGAAGTTGCTGCAGCTCGCGGTGTTCCGGTTCGGGCACTGTCGATCGTGTTCGCCGTGTTGGTCGGCATCACCGCAGCACTCGGCGTACAGATCGTCGGTGCGCTGCTGGTGATGTCGCTGCTGATCACCCCCGCAGCGGCCGCCGCGTACGTCACGGCAAGCCCACTCAAGGCGACAATTCTCTCCGTCGTGTTCGCCGAACTGGCAGCCGTCGGCGGCATCCTTCTCTCGCTGGCACCCGGCGTTCCCGTCTCGAGTTTCGTCACCTCGGTCTCGTTCGTGATCTACCTGATATGCCGACTCTTCGGATCCGCACGCCGCAAGAATGCGGGACGGATTCCGGCGCACGCCTGAACACCGAGAGCCCATACCTACCTAGAATCGAGGTATGGGCTACAGCGTTGATCTGAACAGCGACCTCGGCGAGGGCTTCGGAGCCTGGACCCTGGGCGACGACGACGCCATGCTCGAACTTGTCACCAGCGCGAACATCGCCTGCGGATTCCATGCCGGTGACCCGACGACGCTGTTGGCGACTTGCGAATCCGCAGCCACCCGCGGCGTGCGGATCGGCGCGCAGGTGGGTTACCGAGACCTCGCCGGTTTCGGCCGACGCTTCATCGACATGTCCCCGAAAGACCTCACCGCCGACGTCATTTATCAAATAGGGGCACTCGACGGTTTGGCTCGCGTCGCCGGATCGCGGGTCACGTACGTCAAACCCCACGGCGCGCTTTACAACGCAATAGTCCATCACCGACGGCAGGCGCGGGCTGTGGTCGCCGCCGTCGTTGCCTACGACAGTTCGCTACCTGTTCTCGGACTACCTGGTTCGGTGTTTCTGGAAGAGGCGCGCGAAGCCGGCCTCGACGTGGTCGCCGAGGCTTTTGCCGATCGCGCGTACACGGCAGAAGGCACTTTGGTCCCCCGCACCGAGTCGGGCGCCGTTCTGAACGACCCGGCGCTTGTTGCAGAACGGGTTCGACGAATGGTCGTCGACGGCGAGTTGGATGCGGTCGACGGGAGCACCCTCAAAATCACCGCGGAGTCGGTGTGCATACACGGTGACAGTCCGGCAGCCGTCGACATGGCCGCAGCGATCCGCGATCTCCTCGAATCCTCCGACGTCGAGATCACACCGTTCACATGATCACGATCCTGCCCGCCGGTGAATCCGCAGTCCTCGTCGAGTACGACGAACTGCCGAGCGTGCTGGGCAACTTCAGGGCTCTCGACGCCAGTCGAATCCCCGGAGTGATCGATCTGATTCCCGCGGCGCGAACCATCCTGATCGAGTACGACAACACGATTACCGGACACAAACTCGTGGAGAAATGGGTACGTGGGGCCGTACCCATCGAACTCACAGCAGATGAGAGCGGGCCTGCTGTCGAGATTCCGGTCCGCTACGACGGCGACGATCTCGTCGAAGTGGGCAAGCTGACCGGACTCGGGGTCGACGGTGTCATCGAGGCTCACACGACTGCGTCGTGGACCGTCGCGTTCATCGGTTTCGCCCCCGGCTTCGCGTATCTGACCAGCAACGAGAGAAAGCTCGAAGTTCCACGTCGATCGGACCCGCGCAGGCAGGTCCCGGCCGGTGCAGTCGGGTTGGCCGGACCGTTCTCGGGCGTCTACCCGCGTAGCTCCCCGGGCGGCTGGCAGTTGATCGGAACGACGGAACTGTCGGTGTGGGATGCCGAGCGCCGCCCGCCGGCGCTGCTTCTACCCGGCACCACAGTCACCTTTGTCCGTGCATGATTTAGGTGCAAGGATAATTTTGGTGTCTTCACCGCGTTGTTGCGGGACAATGGATTCATGGCCTGGCTCGAGGTAGTGCGTACCGGCCCGCTCGCCACAGTTCAGGACCGCGGGCGGAGAGGCTACGGCGCTCTCGGGGTCGGCAGATCCGGCGCCGTCGACATGATCTCGCACGACAGCGCGAACAGACTCGTAGGCAACACTTTTCGAGCAGCAACCATCGAAGTCACCACTGGGGGTTTTGCGATGCGGGCCGTCGGTTCGATGACGGTGGCAGTGACAGGCGCGCGGGTGCCGCTGGTCGTCGACGGACGGCCGGCACCTGACTACGCGAGCATCCACCTGGGCGGTGGCAGCATTATCGAATTGGGTTACAGCACAACCGGGTTGAGAACGTATATCTCTGCACGCGGTGGCGTCGACGTCCCACAGGTACTCGGCAGCAGATCCACCGACACACTCTCCGGGCTCGGGCCGCCGCCGCTCGCCGCCGGCGATCTACTCCTCCTCGGGGCAGAGGAAGGGACGTGGCCCACCGAAGAGTTGATTCCACCGCCCGCACCTGCACTCGGCGCGGTTCCGATCGAGATCACGCTCGGCCCCCGAAATTCCTGGTTCACCGCCGCATCCGTTCACGCGCTCCTTCACACCACGTGGAAAGTCACCGAACACACCAACCGAGTCGGGGTCCGGTTACAGGGCCAAGGGCCTTTACATCGCTCACGCACCGAGGAATTGCCGAGCGAAGGCGTCGTGATGGGATCCATCCAAGTGCCGCCAGGCGGCCAGCCCGTCGTGTTTCTGGCAGACCATCCCGTGACCGGCGGATACCCGGTCATCGCCGTCGTTTCCGACGCAGGGATTGCGTCGCTGGCACAGCTGCGGCCCGGCAGCACCATTACCTTGAAGGCCACTACCAGGCCGTCCTAGCGCTGATAGTCTCAGCCGCGCCAGCAATGCTGCCGGCGGCGCTCGGCCGTCGCCAGAACCTGAAGGACTTTCACACTATGAGCCCTAAGAGCAGCACACTTGCTCTCGGAATAGCGTCAATGATCACTGCTGCACTCGTCCTGTCCGGATGCAGCAGTTCGGAAAGCGGAGACGCTGTCTCCAGTGATACCAACACCAGTGAGACCACTGCTTCCGAAAGTTCTGCATCCTCGTCGTCTGCCGCTGCCGCGACGCCGACTTTGCGGGACGGGACACCGTTCATCGGTGAGCGGACGACGATCGAAACCGGCGACGACCCCGAAGCGCCGAACATCAGCGTCAGCCTCCCGCCGAGCTGGACTCACGGCGAGAACATCCCTGCCGGCGTTACGGATGCGTTGTCCAGCAACAGCCAGGAACCCAGCGGTTTCATGCCGAACACCACCGTGAAGGTCGAAAACCAAGGCACCACAACAAAAGACGAGGCTCTTGCCGCTGAGCGTGAAACGATCGCCACCCTCGACGGATGGACCGAGGTGAAGTACACCGAGATCGACGTCGACGGACAGCAGGGGTTCCGCCTCTCCGGAACCTGGACCGCCCCAAACCTGGACGTTCCGCTCTACGCCGTCATGACAGTCGTCGCTTACCAAGCCGACGACAACTCGCCGGTCTACCTGGTCAGCTTTGCGAATCAGTTCACCGACACGACGAACATGCAGACCTCCAACCAGGTGGAAGAAATCAACACCTCGATCGAATTCGGCTGAGCACCTCATGATTTGAGCACTTGATCACCGAACAACCGCGGCGGGCCGAGACTACGACGCCGAGCGATCCGGTTCCGCCACCGGTTCCGGTTCCGGGGCCAGTGGGATCAACGGGATCAACGGGATCAACGGGATCAACCGGGTCAACGGGATCGACCACATCCGCGGCGCGGACAGTGATGGACGGGCCCAAGTTGGCGAAATTCGCACTCGACTGGAATCCGTTGCCCATCACCGTGGCACCTACCGCCAATCCACTTCCGTACACGGTTCCCGGCGCACACGAAGCAGTGACCGTGTAGCTGGTCTTCATGGTCACCGGTTTGCTGCCGTTGTTGATCCAGCCGGCACTGGTCACCTCGAGCGTCGTGGCTGTCAGTTCCGGCGTTTCAGTGGTTTCGGTCATCGTCCCGCCAACGTGAAACTTCGTGACCTTCGCCGAGCCCGGGACAAAGGTCAAGCATGCGGCATGCGTCTCGGTGAACCTGCTGATATATCCGTCGATTCCGCTCTTCTTCGACACTGTCGTGTAGGTGATCGTGTCACCGACCTTCGGGGACGCATTGTCCACGGTGCGAGTAAATGTGTAGGCACCAGAAGTTGCTATCTCGGCAGTCGCGACTCCCGCACCCAGCGCGCTTGCGCCCACAGCAAGAGCAATCACCCCCAAACCAGCTCCAACGGTGGACAGACTACGATTCCTGGATCCAAACTTTGCCACGAACAATCTCCACTCTGTGTGGTTCCAGGACAACCGAATTCATTGATTACTGGAACTTATTGCAACCCGATTCTCGAAGTACGATACAGTCGACCTGGACATTCGCCCAGCTTTTCGCCGAATTGGTCGCCAATCAGTTAACAACAGGCAATCAAGGTCGAAAAAGTCCTCTCAATTCGGACTTTTCCGTAAATTCTGCCGAACTGACACATAGGCAAGCGTCCGATAGGTTTCAATGGTTACCACGGCGCAACCTTTGAAGAGTCATCCCCATCGCCGTCAGCGTGAACCCCTCGAACGGAGAATTTCATGTCACGTTTCTCAATGCGCAAAACACTCACCGGAGTAGCAATCGCTGCACTTGCAACCAGCGGGCTCGTAATGACCGCAGGCACCGCGAGCGCCGATGCCACCCACCCGTCCTCGGCAACGGTCAACTCCTCCAACGTCCGGATCACCAAGAACATCGTCGGCGACGGCGAAGTTGCACCCGGCGGCAAAGTCACCGTGCGCACGGTCATCTCCACGACCGGCCACCCCGAGCGTTACGTCGACCAGTTCGTCGACCGCTACCCCGCCACGTTCAAATACATCCAGGGCACGGCGACGGTCAACGCTTGGCATTTGATCGGCGGTCAGAAGACCGAATCCGTCACGCCTTCGGTTGACACTGCCGCCCGAACCGTGAATGTGCCCAGCACCGGTTGGCTGATCTCGCCCACCGGCAGCAAGACCGTGACGATCGAGGCGCAGTACCTCGTCGCCGACGATGCACCGATCGGTTCGTACCAGGAAATGTCGAGTTCGATCGGCATCTCGACGTTCAACACCGAGCAGAACATCAGCGGCGTGTACGCCAAGATCCGCGCCAAGAACCCCGGTGAGGCTGCCGCATCAGGCTCTGCAGATCTGGGCTTCGGCTCTTCTGACGGCGAGGGCGGAACCGGTTCGGCCGGCTCGTCCATCCTCGACAACCCGGCCGGCTTCATCTCCGACATCATCAGCGGTGTCCTGGCCAACGGCAGCTGATTCACCTGCTCCACCTGTAAACACTCCGTCGGGGAATGTGATCGAGGGTGGCATCGAGTTTTCGGACTCGGTGCCACCCTCGGTCTTTTGTCGCGACCGCACTCCCTCGTGCCCTGCGTCAAAGAACCAAATAGGAAAGCATTACCTAAGTCATTCGCGGTATGATCCACCGATGAGTTCCACAGGATTTCCGTACTGGGCTGTGCCGGCAGGCCGGTACGTTCCGCTCCCCTTCGCCATGACGACGTCCACCATCGGGCGCGATCAGAAGCGCGCGTGGCGTGAGATCCGCCATCCCGAGCACGAACTCCTGTGGGGCGCTTCCGGCGAGATGAGCGCGTACATCGACGACGTTCGTTGGCAGATCCCACCGACGGTCGGCATGTGGATTCCGGCTGGAACTCCACGGCGCATCACGCTCGGCGCATCCACCGAGGCTCGCTTCACCTATTTCCGGCCCGAGTCGTTCCCCCACCCGTGGACAAAACCCGCGATCATCGGCATCGACGACGTGGTCAAGACGATGCTCATCCATCTGCACCAGCGAAACATGCCTACCGAGGCTCGCTTGCGGGCGGAATCCGTAGTCTTCGACACGCTCGCGCCCATCGAGGCGGCTGATGTCGCAGTGCCGATGCCCGCCGATCCCCGGGCCCTCGCCGTTGCACGCCGCTTGATCGCCGACCCCGCCGATCAACGCGGGCTTGCCGATTGGGCCTATGTGGTCGGTGGAAGCCCCCGTACCCTGAGCCGCGTGTTCTCTCAGGGAACGGGGATGTCCTTCACCGAGTGGAGGATTCAAGTCCGCGTCCGCGCCGCGATGTCCTATCTCGCTGCGGGCGTTCCTGTTTCGACGGTTAGCCGTCGCGTCGGATACGAAACCCCCAGCGCCTTCACCAGCGTGTTCCGCAAGGTCACCGGACGAACACCGAAGAACTATTACTCGGACGCGTGCGAATTGTCAGCCTAACTGGTCAGAAGCCGTTCATCTTCGAGACCAGTTCGGCGAAGGCATATTTGACGCTCAGCGACGTGGGCGAAGCCAGTGCCATGACTCGTGCCAGACCGAGCTGCTGAATCAGCCTGCCGTCCTTGACTGCAGGCAGGTCGGCAAACAACTTGTCCCCCATCAATCCGGGGAGCCCCTGACCACTCGCGTCGTTGAGCACGATCACGTCCGCGTCCAGTTCGTTGTACTGTTCGCGCGATGCAGTCACCGACCCCTGGGTGTCCCCGCACAGCTCTGCGCTTCCGGCCGACTGCTTCAGTCCGAGCTGGGACATCAGGATGACTCTGCCGTCGTCGGCGCAGTAATTGGTGAGGCCGTCGATGTTTCCCGACAGGAAGGTCAAGGTTTTCCCGTTCAGATTCGGGGACCCAGCAGCCAGGTCGGCTATGGAATCGTCAGTTTCCTCGATCAGCTCAGCCGCCCGCTTCGGTTGTCCGAGTACTGAACCGATGGTCGACATCTGCTCTTGCCACGTAGTCGCCCATGCGGTCTCCTTGAACGGAATCGTGGGTGCGATCTGAGAAAGACGTGCGTAGTCGTCTTCGGTGATTCCCGAGACCACCGCGATGATCACGTCCGGCTCCAACGCCAGGATCTGCTCGAATGGCACACCGGAAGTGCTGTCGAGCAACGTGGGTTCGACGTCGCCCAACAATTCTTCGTCCCACGGCAGGATTCCGTTCTCCAAGCCTGCCCCGCTGAACGACTCCATGGCGACGGGCGTCTTGCCCAGTGCCAGGACCGAATCCTGGCTGTTCCAGCCGATGGTCACGATCCGCTGAGGTTCGGTCTCGATGGTGGTCGAGCCGTACGCGTGATCTACGGTGACCGGCAGAGCGCCGGCCTCGGCCAACTGCGTCGTGTCCTCCGACGCTGTTGACTCGGTGCTGCTCTGGCAGCCTGCGAGCAGGGCAATCGCGGCCAACGCAGCCACTATTCGGGTAGTGCTTTTCATCTTCTGTCAGCTCTCTTCGCAAACGTACTTGTTTCGACCAGGCAGGTATATCGAGACCTGATCCCGGTAATGGGGTGTCGATACTCCATCTGTCCGCTGCCGCGTAGCCCTTGGCATCTGCGAGCACTTTCCGCACCCGCTCCGGCTCTACCGTAGAACTGCACAACGAGTGTTCAGATCTGGGCGAGGAGTTTCACGAGTGTCAGCGCTGCCCGAAACTCGTTCCGGTCCGATGGAGATGATCAGAGTCGGATCGTTCTCCTCCGGACGCGGCCCGCGACTGGTTGCAGCCGTCACCGGCCAGGCGTCGTATCAGGTAGCTCAAGCCCTCATTCCGGTGCTGATCGGTACCGTCGTCGACCGTGCAATCGGAAAGTCCGACAGCACAGCACTTCTCGTGTGGCTTGCTGTGTTGTGTGCTCTGTTCGTGGGACTTGCTCTGTCGTGGCGCATCGCGGTTCGCCTGAACACGCAGGTCTTCGTCTACGGTGAACACGACCTACGATTGAACGCTGCCAGACGGGTACTCGATGCCAGAGGCATGCAAGCTCAGCGCTCGACGGGTGAAGTTCTCACCATCTCCACCTCGGACGCCTCACACGTCTCGGGCTTCTCCTGGGTTGTCGCCGAACAGGGCTCAGCTTTTGCGGGGCTCGCCGCGGCAGTGATTTCGCTTGCCTTCGTCTCGTGGCCGCTCGCACTGATCGTCGTACTCATCACTGCTGCGCAGCTCGTATTCATTCACAAGATCAGCGGTCCACTGGACGAGCGTGTGTATGCAGAGCAGAAGAAGGCAGCCGAGGCAGGCATGCTTGCAACTGATTTCACGCTGGGCCTGCGAGTACTGAAGGGTTTCGGGGCTGAGCCCACTGCCCTGTCGCGATACGTCAAGGCGAGCCGGGCGTCGATGAAAGCAGCGATCCGGACGGTCAGAGCAATGTCCAGTCTGACCGCGCTCAATTCCGGGGTCTCCGCGTTGGTGCTGGCGTCGGTCGCACTTGGAGCCGCGTGGATGGCGCATCAAGGCACGATCACCGTGGGCAACTTCGTCACCGTTGTCGGCTTGAGCAGGGTCATTGCCGGTCCGATGGAAACTCTGGGGTTCTTCGGTGCAGAACTCGCTGCCAAGCGAGGCTCCGCACGCAGGCTGTCCGAACTCCTGGCCGAGCCGCACCTGATCGAATCGCCGCCCTCCACCGCCCCGATCAGCGCTGTCAGAAGTGAAGACGCCCTGCTGATTTCGACGGACAACGGAACTGTCGTCTCAGCTCGCCGCGGCGAGGTGGTGGGCGTGCGCGCGCACGATTCCGCTCACCGACTGGCACGCCAACTCGCCTTTCAGACTCCGCTGGACCCCGACTGCTACTTCGTATTCGGCACCGATGCAACCGAACTCGGTCCGGACGGAGTTCGCGATCAGGTGTTCGTCTCCGCTCATGAAGGAACCGTGTTCACCGGCACCGTCTTCGACAACCTGGCTGCACCGAACGTCGACTCGTCGGCAATGACGTCATCTGCGCTCGACGACGTGTTGACGCATCTGCCCGACGGCCACCTCTCCGAGGTAGGTGAGCAAGGAAAGAAACTCTCCGGAGGTCAGCGGCAACGCCTTCTCCTCGCCCGCGCTTTGCATCAACCCCAGCCGATCCTGGTCCTCCACGAACCCACCACTTCCGTGGACTCTGTCACCGAACATCGAATTGCACACTCACTGAGAAACTTTCCCGACAAGGCCATTGTGGTGATCACCTCGAGTCCGACCTTGCTCCATTCGTGTGACCGTGTCGTCACGATCGACCACGCCGCTCGGGACGGAGACTCACTGTGACCGACACCCTTCCGGATGCATCTGCTGTTCCGGCTACATCTGCCTTGCCGATCGCGTCGACCACACAGACGGTCCGCGCATTGATCGCACTGCTTCGGCCACGGGGGCGAGCGCTCGCACTCACGACCGTCGTACTTCTCTCCGCTACGGCCTGCGGCCTGTCCACCCCGGCGCTGCTCGGGCTCATGGTCGATGCGGTTACGGAGGGCAAACCGTTTGTCTCACTTCTGCGTATCACCGCATTCATGCTCGGTGCAGCGGCAGCAGGAGTTGCGCTGACCTGGTGGAGCACACAGCTTCTCGCGAATGTCGCGCAGAACGTGCTGGCCGATCTTCGTGAGGACGTGTTCGCCGCCACGCTCGCGCAGCCGTCGTCACTGGTCGAGGATGCCGGAACCGGTGATCTGATTTCCCGGGTCTCGGGTGACGTCGAAGCGGTCAACACCGTTATCGCACGGGTGCTGCCCGCAACGGTGTCCGCCCTGTTCATGATTTCACTGACGCTTGTCGGTGTGGGAGTGATCGATTGGCGATTCACCGTGGCAATCGTTGCCGTTGCACCAATTCACTATTTCGCTCTTCGCCATTTCCTCCGACGCTCCGGACCCGTCTACCGACGCTCTCGCGCTGCGCAGGCCAGGCGGGGACAGCAGCTCATCGAAACCCTGGGTGGTGCAGGTACTGTCACTGCCCTGCGTCGAACCGACGAGCACATCGGCCGAATCGCCGAGACCTCCGAGCATGCCATCAGCTTCGACATGCAGGCAGTTCGACTGCGCACCAACTTCTTCGCTCAACTCAACGGCGCCGAACTGCTCGGACTGGCCGCGGTCCTGAGCGTCGGCTACTGGCTCGTGACCACGGGATCGGTGTCCATCGGGGCCGCTACCGCCGCTGCGCTCTACTTCCACAGTCTGTTCAGCCCCATCGCGGTATTTCTCTCGAACATCGACGAATTGCAGGATGCGGGTGCCAGCCTGGCTCGCCTGATCGGTGTCACCGCGATGCCCGGGCGTCCCGCGGGCAATCCTGCCTCGGCTCGGTCCGCACCCATCGGAGTCGACGTGAAGCGGGTTTCTTACTCGTACGACAACTCCACCCCGGTGATCGATTCGATCTCGATCTCGATCGCACCGGGGGAACGAATCGCCGTCGTCGGCAGCAGTGGTGCCGGAAAGACCACACTCGCCAAACTGATTGCCGGCATCATTCCCGTCGGGGACGGGCGAATCACCGTCGACGGCACACCGATTGACGACCTGAGTGATGCCGAACTTCGGCACAAAGTCGTCCTGGTCAGCCAGGAAGTTCACGTGTTCGTCGGGACGATCGCCGACGATCTCCGGTTGTGCGCACCAGATTCGGACGATGCGAAGATCACCGAAGCCGTCGAAACGATGAAAGCTCAATGGATCCATGAGCTTCCGGACGGGCTCGAGACCAGGGTCGGGGCGGGCGGGTACCAGTTGACGGCGGCACAGGCACAGCACATAGCCCTCGTCCGGCTGGCTCTGCTCGACCCGCCCGTCGTCATCCTCGACGAGGCGACTGCCGAAGCCGGAACCACTGCAGCAGGTCTACTCGATCAGGCAGCCGAGCTCGCAGTCACCGGCAGGACTGCCGTGGTGATCGCACACCGCCTGAGCCAAGCAGTCCGCGCCGATCGCATACTCGTCATGAGCGGTGGCCGCGTGGTCGAGAGCGGGACACATGACGAACTGATCGGCGCGGACGGTTCCTACGCTGCACTGTGGGAAGCCTGGTCGGTACGGAGCTAGAACCCCGCCAGGCTCACCTGAAAGCCGTTACAACTCAGCTGCTACGACGCCTGCGGGCGATGTCCGCCAGGACGACTCCGGCGGCAACCGAGGCGTTGAGCGACTCGACCGGACCCGCCATCGGAATCGACAGGATCGCGTCGCAGTTCTCGCGGACGAGGCGCGAAAGGCCCTTGCCCTCGGAACCGACCACGATCACCACAGGACCGCTGCCGTCGAAATCGTCGAGAGTGGTGTCACCTTCGGCGTCGAGACCGACGACCTGAACACCCTTCGACGCCCAGTCCTTGAGCGTGCGAGTGAGGTTGGTTGCCCGAGCAATCGGCAGACGAGCGGCAGCACCGGCGCTGGTACGCCAAGCGACAGCACTCACGCTCGCGCTACGACGCTCCGGAATCACGACGCCGTGTCCACCGAAAGCTGCGACCGAGCGCACAACGGCACCCAGGTTGCGGGGATCGGTGATGTTGTCCAGCGCGACGAGCAGTGGCGGCTCGGCGTGCTTACGTGCCTCGGACAGAAGATCGTCCGGGTGCGCGTAGCGGTACGGCGGAACCTGCAGAGCGATGCCCTGGTGAAGACCGTTGGCGCTGAGGCGATCCAGATCCGAGCGCGGCACCTCGAGAATGGAAATACCGGCGTCGGCAGCCCGCTGAACGGATTCCTTCAACCGGTCGTCGCTCTCGGTACCGACAGCCACCCACAGCGCCGTCGCCGGAACACCCGCGCGCAGGCACTCCACCACCGGGTTGCGACCGAGCACGGTCTCGGGACCGTCGAGAACCTTGCGGCCCGGCCCCGGACGGCCACCGCGGCCCTGGTTCTGCTTATCGTCGGCCCGGGCGGCGCGCGCTGCACGCTTCGCCGCTGGGTGCTTGGTGCGTGCCTCGGCGGGAGGCGTAGCACCGCGGCCGGCGAGACCACGCTTGTGCTGGCCACCGGAACCGGCAACCTGGCCCTTCTTGGTGCCGCCCTTACGGACTGCGCCGCGCCTGCTCGAGTTTCCAGCCATTGTTACTGCCCTGCCTTAAGGGACCATTCGGGTCCGTCGGGAGTATCGGTTACTTCGATACCCGCCTTGATGAGGCGATCGCGGACCTCGTCCGCCACCGCCCAGTTCTTTTCCGTACGTGCCTGCTGCCGACGATCGAGATCGGCCCGCACCAACACGTCCAAAGCTTCCATTGCCGTCTCGGTGTCGCCACCGGACTGCGTCCAATGCTCGTCGAGTGGGTCGACGCCCAGGATCGCGAGCATGGCCCGCACCTGACCGGCAGCCACCCGAGCCGCGTCGAGATCACCGGCAGCGAGCGCGGAATTACCCTCGCTCGCCTTGCCGTGAATCTCGGCCAACGCGATCGGCACCGACAAGTCGTTGTCGAGAGCCGCCGCGAAACCTTCGGTCCAAGTACCGAGTTCGACGCCACCCGCACGCTTGTGTGTGCGCAGGACGAACGACTCGAGCCCCTGGTAGGACTTCGCGCTTTCGTCCAACGCCTCGTCCGAGTACTCGAGATTGGAACGGTAGTGCGCACTACCGAGGTAGTACCGAAGTTCTTGCGGACGAACCTTCTTGAGCACGTTCGGCACCGAGAGAACGTTGCCCAACGACTTGGACATCTTCTCGCCACTCATCGTGACCCAGCCGTTGTGCAACCAGTACTGAGCGAAATCGTCGCCGGCGCACTTGGCCTGCGCAATTTCGTTCTCGTGGTGCGGGAAGACGAGATCGCGTCCACCACAATGGATGTCGAATGCCGCCCCGAGGTAGAACTCCGCCATGGCCGAGCACTCGAGGTGCCAGCCCGGACGGCCAGGTCCCCACGGTGTCGGCCACGAGGGCTCACCGGGCTTGACGGCCTTCCAGAGGGTGAAGTCGCGAGGATCGCGCTTGCCCTCGGCCGCACTCTCGCCCTGATGAACGTCGTCGAGTTTGTGGCCGGACAGTGCGCCGTACTCGGGGTAGCTCTGCACGTCGAAGTAGACGTCGCCGCCCGCCGCGTACGCGTGGCCGTTCTCGATCAGGCGTTCCATCATCTCGACCATCTGCGTCACGTGACCGGTGGCCCGCGGCTCGATGGACGGCGGCAGCACACCCAGTTGGTCGTAGGCCCACGTGAACGACCGCTCGAACGTCGCCGCCCACTCCCACCAAGGTCGACCGGCGCCGGCGGCCTTGTTGAGAATCTTGTCGTCGATGTCCGTCACGTTGCGCACGAAGGCAACGTCGTTGCCGTGCGCCAACAGCCAGCGTCGCAGCACGTCGAAAGCGACGCCGCTACGAACGTGTCCGATGTGAGGATCGCCCTGAACTGTCGCCCCACACAGGTACACCGATGCATGTCCGGGGGCCAACGGAACAAAATCCCGAAGGGCCCGCGTACCGGTGTCGTATAGGCGCAGGGTCACGACCAGCGATCTTACCTGTCGTGTTCGGTTGTCATGACCAACGCGGTGGCCATGGCGGCGATCCCCTCGCCGCGACCGGTCAAGCCGAGCCCGTCCGTGGTGGTCGCGGACACCGAAACAGGCGCGCCGAGAATGTCCGAGAGCACCTTCTGCGCCTCGTCGCGTCGCGGCCCGATCTTCGGTCGGTTGCCGATGACCTGCACCGCGGCGTTGCCGACGGTGAACTGGTTCTCTTCGAGCAGTCGACGAACCTCGGCAAGCATTCGAGCGCCGCTCACGCCGTCCCATTCGGGCCTGCCGGTGCCGAAAACCGAACCGAGGTCGCCAAGACCTGCGGCGGAGAGCAACGCGTCACAGAGCGCGTGGACGGCGACGTCGCCGTCCGAATGCCCCGAGCACCCGTCTGCTTCCTCAAACAGCAACCCGGCCATCCAGCAAGGTCGGCCGACCTCGATGGGATGAACATCCGTGCCGAGACCGACGCGCATCTATTTTCCGTCCTGTGAGTCCGCGCTCAACTCTGTCTCCGAGATCAGGAGCGCCCGTGCAAGGACGAGGTCGAGCGGAGTGGTGATCTTGAAGGCGAGAGCGTCGCCGGGAATCGTCTGCACCGAAACACCGAGACGCTCCACCAGAGCGGCGTCGTCGGTCGCGGCGACATCACCGGCGTCGTACGCACTGCGCAGGACGTCGGTGGAGAAGCCTTGAGGAGTTTGAACCGCACGCAACTCCGAACGCAGAGGCGTTCCGGTGACTGCGCCGAGTACGTCGACCGACTTGATCGTGTCGGTAACCGGGAGTACCGGGATGACAGCGGAGCTGCCGGCTCGGAGAGCGTCGACGACGCGCGCGATCAACGCCGGTGGTGTCAATGCCCGCGCGGCGTCGTGCACGAGTACAAAATCTGCGTCGCCGGCAGCACTGAGACCGGCTCGAACCGAATCGGTTCTTTCGGCACCACCACCGACGACGTCGACGTCCGCTGCACGACCGAGGTCGGCTACGACGGATTCGACCAGTTCAGGCGGCACAATGACAACAACGCGGTCGATCGCTCCGGATTTCCGGAGTCCATCGACCGCGCGTGCAAGCATGGTGCACCCACCGAGTTCGACAAATGCCTTGGGCAATTTCTCGCCCAATCGCACTCCCCGACCTGCGGCAGGTACCAGGGCTACTACTGCCACTGTCAGCTTTGTTGTGTTGCAGTCAGGACGCGGCCGCGAGGACCTCGTCGAGAATGGTCTCTGCCTTCTCGGTGTCAGTGCCCTCGGCGAGCGCGAGCTCTCCGACGAGAATCTGACGAGCCTTGGCGAGCATGCGCTTCTCACCAGCGGAAAGCCCGCGGTCCTGCTCACGACGCCACAGGTCACGAACAACTTCTGCAACCTTGTTCACGTCACCTGAGGCAAGCTTCTCGAGATTTGCCTTGTATCGACGAGACCAGTTGGTGGGCTCCTCGGTGTGCGGTGCTCGCAGAACCTGGAAAACCTTGTCGAGGCCTTCTTGGCCGACCACGTCACGAACTCCGACGTACTCTGCGTTGTCTGCAGGAACCCGTACTGTGAGATCGCCTTGAGCGACCTTCAGAACCAGGTACTCCTTCTGCTCACCCTTGATGGTGCGGGTTTCGATAGCTTCGATCAGCGCCGCACCGTGATGGGGGTATACGACGGTGTCTCCGACCTTGAAAATCATGTGTCCCGTGCCCCTTTCGATTCCACTAGTTTAACACGTGAAAGAACCGACCACTCATCAACTGTGCAGGTCAGGGGCATCCTTGCTCGAGCGTAGGGGTTGACAGGGCTTGTTGTACGTGCATCCAACTGGTCTGGAGCACCCCTGCATAACCGACTGAAAGCCCACGCAGACAACCGTTGTGGCGACCCGACGGCCAGCCCGCGGGACCTTATCTACTACTCTGCCTAGTGGAGTGCGAACCTGACGCCGTGGAGGACAAATCGTGACTGCTATCCGTAAGCCGACTCGTCGAGTCGCTACCGCCATTGCACTGGCTGCAGGCGCAGCCATCGCGCTGTCCGCTTGCGGTTCCGGACAGGTGAGCCAGACCGCCGTCCAGCAGGCCGCCGTGAACGGCAACAGCGCCAACCTCGGTGAGATCGCACTGCGCAACGTGCACATCGCCTACCCCTCGTCCGAGGAATACAGCATCGAGCCGGGCGGCAACGCCGTGCTCGCGTTCACCGTCGTGAACGACAGCGCCGAGACCACGGACAAGCTCGTCAGCATCACCACCGATTACGCAGCACGCGTCATCGCAGGTGAAGAGGTAGGCGGCTTGACGATCAAGCCGCAGACGTCGCTGCAGGCCGGCCAGCTGCCCGCAGGCGAAGGTGCCGCGACCGAGGCAGAGACCCAGATCAAGAACAACGAAGAGAACGACGACGCACCCGCTGCGCTCACTCTCGTCGTTCTGCAGGACATCAAGGCAGGCGTTCGCCCCGGCTTGACCGTCCCGATCACCTTCAAGTTCGAGAAGGCCGGCTCGGTCACCGTCGACGTACCGGTCGACGCAGGCCCGCAGCTCGAGCGCAACGAGTCGGACAAGTCGCCCGACGTCGCAGAAGCCGGGCACTGAGCGCCGAATCACCAAGGCGCACACTGCGCTTCGCAGAACAACTTCAGAATCACACTAGAGGCGGGGTCCATGTCGGACCCCGCCTCTAGTCTGTCCCGGTGGCCAAAGTGAAATCGAACTACCGATGCTCCGAATGCCAGTCGGTAGTGCCCAAGTGGGTCGGTAGATGTCCGGACTGCGATTCGTGGGGCTCGATGACCGAGGTCGCGGTAGTGGCACCCGTCGCCAGTCGCGCCGGCGCCTCACTCGCCAAAGCGGGATCGAGCGCCGTACTCCCTACGACGCCGGCCACGCCGTTGACACAGATCGACAGCACCTCGACGCAGGCCAAGCCCACCGGGATCGGCGAGTTGGACCGCGTCCTCGGCGGTGGCGTCGTACCTGGTTCGGTGGTGCTGCTCGCGGGCGAGCCCGGAGTCGGAAAATCGACGCTACTTCTCGAGGTCGTCTACCGCTGGGCGATGCGCAGCGCGGATGATCGAGCGTTGTACGTCACCGGCGAGGAGTCCGCCGGTCAGGTTCGACTTCGGGCAGATCGCACCAACTCTGTCCACGAACGGATGTATCTGGCGGCCGAATCCGATCTCGCGACCATCCTCGGCCACATCGAGCAGGTCAAGCCGACCCTGGTCATCGTCGACTCGGTGCAGACCATGCTTGCTGCCGACGTCGACGGAGTCGTCGGCGGCGTGACTCAGGTCAAGGCCGTCACCAGCGCCTTGACCTCCCTGGCGAAGGCCAGTGGAATCCCGGTGCTTCTGATCGGCCACGTCACCAAGGACGGCGCCGTCGCCGGACCGCGCTCGCTCGAGCATCTCGTAGACGTGGTTCTGCACTTCGAAGGCGACAAGCACTCCACGCTGCGCATGGTCCGCGGCGTCAAGAACAGATTCGGTGCGGCCGACGAGGTGGGATGCTTCGAGCTGAGCGAGCAGGGCATCAACGAGATCAGCGATCCGTCCGGCCTGTTCCTGCATCACCGCGAAGAAGCCGTGGAAGGCACGGCCGTCACCGTGATGATGGACGGTAAGCGACCGCTACTCGGTGAAGTTCAGGCCCTCGTCGCCGCCACGCCTCTACCGACACCTCGTCGAGCCGTCAGTGGGCTCGACACCGCCCGTGTGGCCATGGTTCTGGCCGTGTTGGAGCGCCGCGTCGGGGTGTCGATCTCGAAGGCCGACGTCTACGCCGCGACCGTCGGCGGTATGCGGATGACCGAGCCGGGTGCCGATCTGGCTCTTGCCATAGCGGTCGCTTCCGCTGTGAAAGCCAAACCTGTCCCCAAGGGGCTCGTCATCCTCGGCGAGGTCGGACTCGCCGGAGAGGTTCGACGAGTTGCCGGCGTGAACCGACGGCTGATCGAAGCTGCCAGATTGGGATTCACCAGCGCCATCGTGCCGGTCGATTCCGGCCCGAACATTCCCGGCATGCGCGTCAACGAAGTAGCGAACCTGGCCGAGGCACTCGCCTATGCCGGATTGATGGGCGGCAAACAAGCCCCGTCTCGCCCCAAGCTCACTCCGGTGAAGTGACCGGCCTGCGGCCGACTACCGCGTCAGACCGACGAGGTGCCGAACGGGGAAGTCGGTTCGCCGTCCACGAACTCCTTGGTCTTGGCGAAGTGTTCCGACGTGATGGTCAGGAACAGTCCGCGGGACGTTCCCACCACCGTGTCCGGATCCGCTGTCGGACCTTCGACGATCACCGCTTCCGCGCTGGTGTAGACCTTGCGGCGCACAACGCCGTCGATGCGAGCCCGAAATTCGAGCACCGATCCCAACGGGATCGGTCGGGCGAAGTCGATCTCGAGGTGCCCGGTCACCACCGGCGAGCCGAGAGCCATGCATGCCATGCCTTGCGCCTCGTCGAAAGCCGTCGACAAAATGCCGCCGTGAATGACCCCCGGACCGCCCTGATACTTCTTGGCGACCTCCAGACGGCCCGTCACTTCCAACCCGTCACCAGCCCTGAAACTCATCGCCATTCCCGCAGGCTGGTCGTCGCCGCAGCCGAAGCATTTCGACCAGTGCTGAGGCAACTTCTCGCCGGCGGCCGGAAAGAATTCGACCGGCTCCGGGACAGTCAGGTCATCAGGCAGGGTCCAGGTACTACTCATGGATAGGTAATCTAAACGGGGATCAGTCCGGCGCAGGCATCGGACCCGACCGAAGTGACATCGACCTCAGCAGGGAGTTTCTCAATGATCAGTGCGATGGCGGACACACAGTCGTCGTCGGCATTGCGAGAGACCATCGCCAGGTTGGCGCCGGGTACCGCTTTGCGAGACGGGCTCGAACGAATTCTGCGCGGACGTACCGGCGCGCTGATCGTCCTCGGATACGACGAGGAGATGGAAGCGCTGTGTGACGGCGGATTCAACCTCGACGTGGAGTTCGCACCGACCCGATTGCGTGAGCTCTCGAAGATGGACGGCGCGGTAGTCCTCTCGACGGACGGCACACGCATCGTGCGCGCCAATGTCCAACTGGTTCCCGATCACAAGATTCCCACCGTCGAATCCGGCACCAGGCACCGTGCCGCCGAGCGCACGGCAATTCAAACTGGCTATCCCGTGGTCTCGGTCAGTCAGTCGATGTCGATCGTCAGTGTGTACGTCGGTGGTATCCGGCACGTCATCGACGGCTCGGCCACCATACTTTCGCGCGCCAACCAGGCCGTCGCGACGCTCGAACGATACAAAGCGCGACTCGACGAAGTGACACGGCAACTGTCGGTGGTCGAGATCGAGGATTTCGTGACTCTGCGCGACGCGTTGACCGTCGTACAGCGACTCGAAATGGTTCGCCGTGTGTCGATCGAAATCGAGCAGGATGTCCTCGAGCTCGGCACCGACGGTCGCCAGCTGGCACTGCAGCTCGAAGAACTGGTCGGCGACAACGACATTGCACGTCAACTGATCGTTCGGGATTACCTTGCCGGCCCCGAACCCATCGGCACCGCGGCGATGGACAACGTCCTCGTCGCACTCGATCGCGTCACCGACGCCGACCTACTCGATCTCACGACTCTTGCGCGTGTCCTCGGTTATCCGGGCACGATCGAAGCCCTCGACACTCCGATGACTCCTCGCGGATATCGCGTACTGATGCGTGTGCCTCGATTGCAGTTCCATCAGATCCACCGGTTGGTCGGATCCTTCGGCACTCTCCAGTCGCTGCTGGCCGCTACGGCTGCCGATCTGCAGTCGGTCGAGGGCATCGGCGGGCTGTGGGCCCGTCACATACGTGAGGGACTTTCCCGGCTCGCGGAGACGTCGATCACCGGATCGTTCAACTAGCGGGCCTGTTCGGGCTTGCCCGCTCTCACGCGATGTTGAACGGCTCCGGGGAGCTTCGCAGTGCGCCGAGCTGACCGACAACCGTGTACGCGCCTGCGCCCACCGGATTGCGCTCGGGGTTCTGCGCGGTCGCGCACTCGGGGGTCGACGTCGTGGCCGACCAGGCGACCTTGAACGCAGCTTGCTCGCCGGGAGCGAGATTGCGTACGTCGGCTGCGGGCTGGGGATAGCAGTCGACGTTGGACCACAAACGGGTCTTGCCGTCGATGCTGTAGACGAGCACCTGCTGCAGGCCGCCCGCCAGATCTCGATCACAGGGTGCCGAACCGATGTTGGTGATGACGATCGTGAAGGACGGCTCTTCACCGGGAGCGAAGGTCGCCTTGTCTGCGGTCGCCTTGACTGCCAACGACGAGTCCGCGCACTGACCAGCCGGGACCGGAGCGCCGGTGGTCGACGAGGACGATGCCGACGTCGACGATCCCGAAGCCTGCGTGCCCGAGCCACCTGATCCACCCGCAGCACCGCCACCCGAACCACCGTTACCGTCCGGCGCGTTGGAGCCGGAAGGGTTGGGGGTGAAGGAGACGTCCGTCGTCAGCGAATAACTCGCAGCGGCCGAATTGGCCTCAGGAGTATCGCTTCCACCGCCGAAGAGGGCGGACGCCGCCCAGATGATCAACGCCAGTGCAATGACGGCGGCACCAATGGCCAGCGCCCGGCGACGCCAGTAGATCTCGGGGGGCAGTGGTCCATTCGGTTCCAACACGGACTCAACGGTAGTTGGCGCAGGGTCCACTAACCGTCAGCTGAGGCGGCGTGTCGGTACCCATTGTCTGCTACCGGGTATCACTGCCCCGAAAGATCTAACCCTCGACGGTCTCGACGCTCTCGCCGATGTCGCCGACCGCGCCCTGAACTCGCATGTGACCGTCGGACAATGTGTACGTGACGCCGACGATCGCGCACGCACCGTTGTCCACCTTGTCTGCGATGATCCGCGACCTCTGCATGATCAACGAGCCGGTCTCCACGACGTGTCGACCTTCGAGTTCGTCGACGGTGGACAAGCCTTCGTTGCGACCCATCAGGATGGAGGGAGCAACGCGCTCGACCACGCTGCGAATGAAGCCGTCGGGAACCGCACCCTTGTCCAGGGCGTCGAGCGTTGCCTTCACCGCACCGCAACCGTCGTGACCGAGGACGACGATGAGCGGCACGTTGAGCACGTGAACGGCGTACTCGATCGAACCGAGCACCGAATCGTCGAGCACGTGACCCGCCGTACGCACGACGAACATGTCGCCGAGGCCCTGATCGAAGATGATCTCGGCGGCTACGCGCGAATCACCGCAACCGAACAGCACCGCGGTGGGGTGCTGCCCATCGACGAGCTTCGCGCGATCGGCGATTCCCTGGCTGGGGTGAATGGACGCGTCGTTGACAAATCGCTCGTTGCCTTCGCGAAGGGACTTCCAAGCGGAAATGGGGCTTGATCGTGGCATTCACTCATTGTGCACCCGTCGCATTTCGGACTCTCGCCGGGAAGGTTGCGTAGACGCAAACGGAAGCTCCGCGTCCACATTCACGCCTTGTGATGGCGTGCCCGAATTGGAACTTACTTCAGAGTCAGTTTCCTGATACCGTCTCCGAACGTGACCTGGAGCACTTCGACCTTCCGAGTGTGATCGAAGAAACCCGACCAGAACGATTCGGCCGGAAAGGGGGATGGCGTGAGCACTGAAGTTGGAACAACCGGGGACGCAACGCCTGCCTCCCCCGCCAAGACGAACATGTTCTCGAACCTGCTGTCCGAGATCGGACTGCTGTTCACCTTCACCGTTCGCGTATGCGTCGCCGCTTTCACAACTCTGCGACACAAGCGCCTCGCCTGGCGTGAAGCGCTCGACCAGATGTGGTTTCTCGCCCACGTCACCTCGGTCGCTTCGGCACTGGTGATGATTCCCCTCGGCGTGGGCGTAGCTCTCCAGATCGGTTCGCTCGCAGACCAAATCGGCGCGGGTTCATACAGCGGTGCAGTCGTCGCGTTCCTCATCATCGGACAGGCCGGACCGCTGGTCTGCGCCCTGATCATCGCCGGCGTCGGCGGTTCCGCAATCTGCGCAGATTTGGGAGCGCGCACGATCCGCGAAGAGATCGATGCGCTCGAAGTACTGGGCCTGCCGGTGTTGGAACGCCTGGTCGTGCCGCGGATGATCGCAATTGCCGTCGTCTGCCTCCTGCTGAATTCGATAGTTCTCGTGATCGGTTTGGGCGCAAGCCTCTTCGTTCACGTCCTGATACTCGACGGCAACGCACAGAGCTTCCTGCGCAATCTCGTTCAATTCAGTCAACCGAGCGACTTCGTCGTCTCCGGTATCAAAGCCGTTGCCTTTGCTCTCATCTCGGGAATCGTGGCCTGCTACAAGGGCCTGACCGTCAAGCGCGGAGCTCAAGGCGTCGGCGACGCAGTCAACGAGACCGTCGTGCTCTCGTTTGTCCTCGTGTTCGTCGCCAACCTCGCAATTACCCAGTTCTACCCGCTGTTCGTCTCGGTGAAGGGTGCCTACTGATGCACCTGCCCATCGCAATTCGTGCCAAGCGGGCCAGTTCGCGCACCGTCGACGGTCTGAGTCGACTCGGCGATCAGTTCACGTTCCACGCGCGCGTCATCATCTCGATTCCGGCAACCCTCAAGCGATATTGGCGTGAAGTCGCCCGTCTCGTCGCCCAGGTGGCATTCGGTTCGGGCACCCTGCTCGCCGGCGGCGGCAGCGTCGTCGTGATCTTCGCGATCTCGTTCTTCGCAGGTTCCCAGATCGGACTCGAGGGCTATCGCGGACTCAACCTCGTCGGCCTCGCACCGCTGTCCGGCGTGATGTCCGCCATCGCGAATACTCGTGAGGTCGCACCACTCGTTGCCGCAATCACCTTGGCTGCCAAGGTCGGAACTGGATTCACCGCGCAGCTCGGAGCCATGCGGATCTCCGAGGAAATCGACGCACTCGAAGTCATGGCGATTCCCTCGCTGCGATACCTGGTCACCACCCGAATGATCGCGGCGCTCATCGCGGTGGTCCCGCTGTACCTGGTCGGCCTGTTTGCTTCGTACATGGCAACGGCGCTCGCGGTGATCCGGGTCAAAGGCCAGTCGGAGGGAACATACGGCTACTACTTCAGTCTTTTCCTCTCTCCCAACGACATCTGGTTGTCGTTGATCAAAGTCATGGTGTTCGCGGTCGTCGTGACCCTCGTGCACTGCTACTACGGTTATACTGCGACGGGCGGACCTGAAGGCGTCGGGCGAGCAGCCGGGCGAGCGCTGCGCACCAGCATCGTCTTCCTGGCCTTCACCGACGTCGCCATGACCATCGCGCTCTGGGGACTCAAACCTCAGGTGCCCGGGTTGACCGGATGATCGTCACGGGCACCAGTCGAATTGCACTGGCACTGCGTGGTTTACTTGCGATTGTCCTCCTGATCGTCGCCTACGTCTTCTTGTTCAGCAGGGGCACGGACACGTTCAGTTCCACACCGCAGGTCAGTGCTGTCGTCCCTGCCAGCGCCGGTGCGCTGCGAGTCGGATCCTCGGTTCAGTACCGCGGCGTCGTCGTCGGTTCGGTCGCCGACATCGAGCCTGGCACCACCGCTTCCACCATCTCACTCGCAATCGACGAGGGTGCATTCGAGGACATACCGTCGACAAGTCAGGTGCGGCTGATGCCCCGCAACATCTTCGGCGACTTCTTCGTGGACCTGATTCAACCTGACGGTCTCTCGCGCGGTCCTGCTCTCGCGCCGGGTACCGAGTTGGCATCAGATCAGTCCGAAGTCGCGGTCCAGCTCTACCAATCGATCTCACGGATCTACTCGCTCGTTTCTTCCCTCGACCCCGCCGACATCAACGTGGCACTCACGGCAGTCTCGGATGCGATGAGCGGCAAGGGAAACCAGATCGGTGAGTCTCTCGATTCAGTCCACCAAGCGTTGGTCGGTGCGCAGCCCGTCATCGACGGACTCGGTGACGATCTCGACGACATAGCCACGCTCGCCGACAGTCTCTCGACGAGTGCGCCCGACATGCTCGCCGCATTCGAGAACTCCATCACCACATCCAAGACCGTCGTCGAGAAATCCGACGGATTGGCGGGGCTTCTGCGAGCAGGCACCAGCACTGGATCTGCTGCCACGAGTCTGATCGGCGACAATCGCGACCGCCTGATCACCTTGGTCGACGACGCCGATTCCCTCACCGGTGCAATCACTTCGCGGCCGGACCACATCACCACCTTCTACAACGGCCTGCGCAATCTCACGATCAAACTCCCGCCCGCATTGGCGCACGGTCCCTGGCTCAGCACTGACTTGCGCCTGTCTGTCACAGATCTGTATCCGTACGGAAAGACCGACTGCCCACAATACGACGGGACCCGCGGCCCCAACTGCCCTGCCGCCGCGACCGCGTTCGGCGGAACCGTCGGCCCGGTCGGCAGCCCTGCCGAACAATCCCTGATCTCAGCTATCACCCAGGGCGGTACAGCTTTGGACACTCTCGTGGCGGGGCCGGTATTTCGCGGCACGACGGTGGTGGGCGGATGAGCGTGAAGAAATCGCTGATCAGGTTCGGACTGTTTGCCGCGCTGTCGATTCTCGCCACCGTGGTCGTGGTGAGCACTCTGATCAACCCAGTCTCCGGGTCTAGTTCGCAGTACCGGGCCGTCTTCGTCAATGCCTCCGGCCTGGTCACCGGCAGCGATGTTCAGATCGCCGGGGTGCGAGTAGGGCGCGTCGACAGCGTCGAGTTGGTGAACAACCAAGCCGTCGTCGGCTTCGAACTCGAATCTACACAACGTATTCCGACCGACGGTCGGGCTGTGGTGAGGTATGCAGATCTGCTGGGGGCACGGACGATCTCGATCGAACCCGGACAGGGCGAACTCGTAGCCGGCAACTACCTCTCCCCCGGAGCCACAATTCCCGTGGAACAGACTCAGCCGGCGATCGACCTCACCGACATCCTCGGCGGTTTCCGTCCCCTGTTCGACGCACTTGACCCCGCAGAAGTCAACGAGCTTGCCGCACATGTCGTCCAGGTATTCCAAGGACAAGGTTCCACCATCGAAAGCCTGCTGGAGCGCACAGTTGCCGTCACCGAGAACTTGACGTCCCGAGACGCGATCTTGGACCAACTACTGACCAACCTCGACCGGGTACTCACCGTCACGACGACGAATCGACCCAACTTCGTCGAGATGATCAACACGCTCGACACGCTGGTAGGCAGTTTGGCACAGGATCGCCAACAGATCTCGGCCGCAGTTGATTCCGCAGGTGCCCTGACTTCTTCCCTTCAGGACTTGGTGACGCGCGTGGAACCGGACTTGGCTGGCGCGCTGACTTCGATCGATCAGTCGGCCAGCGTCGTCGTCGACAATCGTGAGTCGCTGGCGACCGGTATCACCGCATTCGATCAACTGTTCACCCAATTGGGAATCGCAATGAGCTACGGCAGTTGGGCGAACATCTACATCTGTAACTTCCGGCTCAGCGCGCTGGACCAATCGGTGACTCTCGGCGGCCCCGAGCGTTCGGCGGTGTGCCGATGAACTGGCTCACCGTCAAGAACCCCGTCCGCAACGGAATGATCTGCATTCTCGTCGGAGTCTGTGTCGTTCTGGCCGCACTCGTTGTCCCTCAACTGATCTTGAAGGTCAAGACCAACGAGTACAACGCCGTGTTTGCCAACGCCACCGGATTGACGCAGGACGATCCGGTCAACGTCGCGGGAGTCCCGAGCGGGGTGGTCACCTCGTTGGCGGTCAGCGGCAACTCCGTTGAAGTCACCTTCCGACTCGACGACGGCGTCACTCTCGGCGAAAACTCGCGCGCGGACATCAAGATCTCGACTCTGCTCGGCCGACGCTCGCTCGACATCACTCCGAACGGATCGCGCTCGTTACCCGCAGGTTCGACCATTCCCATCGAGAACACGAGTGTTCCGTTCACTCTCGACGATCTCGGACGAGGAGCACAATCCACTTCGGAAAACCTTGATCTGCAACAACTGCGAAACATGCTGACCGTGGTGTCCGACAACTCACCGGACGATCCCGAACTCATTCGCCGCTCGCTCGAGGGAATCGACGCACTCTCCGGAGTAGTCAACGACAACGACGTTGCGCTCCGTTCCCTTCTCACCGGAGCGCAGCAGACGACCGCAACACTGATCGAGCAGAAGGACACTCTGCAAACCCTTCTGGGAAATGCGGACCTGGTGATGGCCACGATCGCCGACCGGCGAGATGTGCTGAATGCGCTTGTACAAGACCTCAATCAGTTGAGCACCACACTTGCCCAGTTCCTGGGTGACAACCAGGCATTGGTCGACTCGGTCATGGGAGACATCCACGAGGTGACGGGAGTTCTTTCCGAGAACGAACAATCACTGACCACGTTGCTCGACAACTTCGCCCCCAGCGTTCGGTACGTCACCAATGCGACCGGTAACGGCAACTGGCTCGACCTCAACTCACCCTCCACCCTCATCCCGGACAACTGGTTGTGCGTCGTCGGGCTCGTTCAGGGGTGTCGATGACCACGACCGTCAAGAAGCTCGCCGTGCTGGCAGCGATAATGATCTGCGCGATCGGTGCGGTCCTGTTCGTCACGCGTGACGAACACCAACTCACTCTCACTGCCGAATTCACCTCGACCGACGCCATCTTCACCGGAAACACGGTGACTATTCTCGGAGTTCCCAGCGGGAGGGTCGAGAGCGTCACGCCGGAAGGGTCCCGGGTACGAGTGGCGATGAGCCTGCCGTCCGGAACACGCATACCGGCCGACGCGCAGGCCTGGGTCCTGTCTCCTTCGGTCATCAGCGACCGCACGATCGAACTCGGCCCCGGCTACGAGGACGGTGAGTTCCTCGCGGACGGCGCAGTGATCCCTCTCGAACGAACTCACTCCCCTCTGACATGGGACCAGCTCACCGCATCGGTGAACGAACTGACGGTGGCGCTCGGCCCTGGCGCGGACGGCGGTGGGATCGGTGACCTCATCGGAGAAGGCGCCCACGCGTTGGACGGCAACGGGCAAGCATTCAACGATGCCGTTCGGTCCATCTCACAGGCTAGTTCGGTACTGGCGGGTGCAAGTCCCGAAATCTCCGAACTCGTGAAGAACCTGAACACCCTCGTGCAGTTGATCGCGGACAACCAGACCAAGGTCGACTCGCTGTCGAATTCGGTGACAGTCACCGCCCGCGCGTTCAGTACCCAGCGAGAAGACATCAGCGGGGCGCTCGATTCCCTGACCACGTTGCTCGGACAGGTCTCAGCGCTACTCGCCGAACACGGCGAGGCGGTCACCGCCGATCTGGGTGCGCTCGCACAGTTGGCCGGTGCAGTCGCGACCAAACAGGACCAACTGCGCGAGATCATCGAAACGGCACCAACGGGATTCGAGAACGTCGCCAACCTCGTCACCGAAGAAGGCCGAGCCAGAGCGCGATTGAACGTCGCCACCGATCTCTCACAGTTCGACACGACGCGAGAACTGTGCGAGAAGATGCCGATTCCGCTGTGCACCGGGCCTGGGATCGTCAATCCCATCGAATTTCCTTCGGCAGGCAGCTCCGACCTGGCACGCATCCTCGGTGGGGGCAACTGATGGCGTCGAACAAGTCCGTGGTGAGCGTTGTCGTGGCACTTGTCATCGCGGCGCCGTTGACCGGCTGCAGTCTCAACTTCCAGCACCTCCCCCTCGGGCGCGGTCTGCCAGGAGAGTCGTACCCGCTGAACATGGAATTCGTCGATGCGTCATTACTCCCCGTCGGCGGCGAGGTGCGGATCGGCCAGGCAGTGGTCGGCAGAGTCACGTCGATGAGCGCGGAAACATTTGCAGCCGTAGTACATACAGAAATTGAATCGGACATCGAACTACCCGTCGGCACTCGCGCTCGGATCGAGCTGTCCACCCCGATCGGCGACGCATTTGTCAACCTCGAAGTTCCGGTCGATCCAACGGGCCCCAGGCTCGAACCAGGTTCCACCATCGCGCGATCGGAGACCGTGCGCGGACCCGATGTCGCACAACTGCTCGGCGCCGTCGGAACTCTGTTGAACGGCAGCGGGTTGGCGCAGGTCAAGAACATCGTCAGTGAGGCTGATCAGATTCTCGACGGCAGGGAGGAGACGATCCGCGATCTGCTTGCGCGCCTTGACACTTTTCTCGGAACACTTGACGACCGAAAGGAATCGATCAATTCGGCACTGAATTCACTGAACCGGCTCAGCGCTCTGATCGGTGACGAGAGCGCCACCATCGACGAAGGCTTGCGAACACTCACACCCGCGTTGGGCGTGATCGCCGACCAACGACAACCGCTCCTCGATCTTCTCGACGAAACCGATCGGCTCAGTACCGCAACCAATTCCGTGCTCGACCAGTCGGCCGACCAGATTTCCGAGATCACCGGACGACTGTCACCCATCCTCGACCAGTTCTCGGCAATGGGCCCGACTCTGAGTGAGACCATGTCCAACCTGGACAACGCGAGAGTGCTCCTCGAGCGCGCCAGCCCAGGTGATTACGTGAACATCGACCTCGACGTCGATGTCGAGGGCACCGTGACCGGGGTGCTCAACGAGATAATTCCGGGCGCCGCACCGCCACTGCCACCTCTGCCCGCCTCCGATCGGGAACTGCCGATCACGACACCCCTGCAAGGAGGAACGCGATGAAGAACCGAACCGTCTATTTCGAGATCGTCGCCTTTCTCCTCATCGCGGTGGTCAGCACGACGTATGTGCTCCGACAAGTAGGTGCCGGAGATCCTTTCACCGGAACGTTCTCGGTCACCGTCGAATTGGAGAACGCGGCCGGAATCGCTCCGGGTTCGGAAGTGGCCTATCGCGGAGTCACCGTCGGCGACGTCGAGTCGGTGGAGGTGGACTCTGCCCAGGACCTCGTCGTGATGACGTTGAGCATCGCCGCCGACAAACAGATCCCCAACGATTCGCATGTGGCCATCAGCCAGGACACCGCCGTTCCCGTATTGAAAGTTCAGTTGTCCTCGCAGACCGACGGCGGCCCGTATCTGGTTGAAGGTTCGGTTGTTCCGACTGAGCGCACTTCGATCCCGGTCGCGTTGGGAACCGTGATTGCGAATTTCAACGCTGCTGCCGACACCGTCGATCCGGCAGATCTGCGTACCCTCTCGCACGAACTCGGTGAGGGATTGAACGGATTGGGTCCGGATCTGCAGGCGCTCGTCGACAACTTCGACGTGCTCGCGCGCACTGTCCAAGCCGATCAACCGCGTGTCAACACACTCGTCGAGAACTCGCGCTCACTGTTCACTGCGAACGAGGAAAATGTTGACGCTCTTCCCGAAGTTGCACTCACACTTCGCCAATTGACAGATCAGGTACGAAACTCCGATCCGCAACTGCGCACACTCCTCGATCGAAGCCCGAGTGTTCTCGACAATCAGATACTGCCTCTCATCGAACAGAGTCGTGAGCCGTTCAGTCTGCTGTTGGCCAATTCTCTCGTCTCCACTCAGATCGTCACTGCACGGATGCCTGCCGTCGATGCCTTGTTGGTGGTGGTGCCCAAAGGATTCGAGAAGTTCGGAAGTATCGTCAAAGACGGACGGGCACAGCTTGATCTGATCACAGCACTCGGCCCGGTCTGTATCTACGACACGCCCCGGCGATCGGTACAGGACACCTCACCGACCACGCTCGACAAGAACCAACACTGCGCGGACCAGTCGGGCCGGATCCAGAATCGCGGTTCGCAGAACGTCCCCACCGGAACTGGAACGATCGACGGGGTTGCCGAATACGATCCTGCTCTCGGCACAGTTGCGGCCGGTGACGGAACGTCGATTCGTCTGGGCCTCAACGGTGGTCAGAACACCGTTCTCGGTGACAACTCGTTTGCCGCACTACTAGTACAAGGAACGCAATGACCGAGACACCCCAATCCCAGACCCCCGACAGTCCGACACCCGAGAGTCCGACACCCACAATCGTCGAAAAGCCCAAGCGGCTTCGCAAGCAGACCTTGTTGATCGTTGCCGGCGTCCTGGTCGTGGTCGCGGCGCTCGGATGGGGCGCATTCGCGACCTGGCAGAAATCGGCCGACGAAGACGCGCGTACCAGCGCACTGGACAGCGGACGACAATTCGCCACTGATCTTGCGACGTACAACTTCCAGAACCTCGATCAGAATCTTTCCGTGGTGCGTGACAACTCTGTCGGAGAGTTCGCCGGTCAGTACGCCCAGGTGGCAGCCAACCTGCAGAACATGATCGTGCAGTATCAGGCGACCTCGTCCGCTCAGATCATTTCAGCCGGGCTGGCGAGCAGTGATTGCGACAACGCCGAGGTGCTCGTGTTCCTCGATCAGACGATCACCAATACCAACTCCCCCGATCCGAGGATCGACCGTAACCGCATGCAACTTTCTCTGGTCCGCGAGGACGGCGAGTGGAAACTGAGTAACGTGCAGTTGTTGTGACCCGAAGGTCTGGCGTCACAGGCAGCCGTGTCGGTGACTGCCGATAAAGTGGCCCCCACAAGTCGACGTGTCCTTCGTCGACCAGGAGCACAGGTTCGAGGAGTGTGTCGGTAGCAGTGGCAGTGGAATCTTCGGTGCTACTGAAGTGGTACTCCGAGACGGCTCGTGACCTGCCGTGGCGACGCGAGGGCGTCAGTGCCTGGCAGATCCTGATGAGCGAGATCATGCTCCAGCAGACGCCGGTGGTGCGCGTTGCGCCCATCTGGGAAGAGTGGGTGGAGCGCTGGCCGGTACCGTCCGCGATGGCAGCGTCGAGTCAGGCAGAAGTACTTCGCGCGTGGGGCAAACTTGGTTACCCACGACGCGCGCTTCGGTTACACGAATGCGCGGGCGTCCTGGCCGCCGAGCACGGTGACGTGGTGCCGGAAGACGTCGACACCCTGCTCTCGCTACCGGGAATCGGTTCGTACACCGCCCGCGCCGTGGCGTGCTTCGCCTACGGACAGCGAGTGCCGGTGGTGGACACCAACGTACGACGCGTAGTTGCGCGAGCCGTCCACGGCAATGCGGAACCAGGCAATCCGTCCAACACGCGAGACCTCGCCGACGTCGCGGCGCTGCTGCCACGGACACGAGCGCGCGCCGCCACCTACAGCGCCGCTCTCATGGAACTCGGTGCACTGATCTGCACTGCGCGGACGCCGAACTGCGAGAACTGCCCTTTGCCGAACTGCGCGTGGGTCGCTTCGGGCAAACCGGCACACACCGGACCGCCCAAGAAGGTGCAGAAGTTCGCGGGCACCGATCGCCAAGTTCGCGGAAAATTGATGGCCGTTCTGCGCGATAGCCACCGTCCGGTCGAACGCGCGCAACTCGACATCGTCTGGCCGACCGATCCTGGTCAGCGTGACCGCGCACTACATTCCTTGTTGGTCGACGGACTGGTCGAGCAGACCGATGACGGCCTGTTTGCACTGGCTGGAGAAGGTACGCCCTAGCCCACTCGCATCGGGTCGCATGCTTCTGCTGGTTCGACGGTCTGGGGTGGTGCAACTTCAGGATCCGAACGCCGAAACGCAGCGGGAACGACGGGTACCACCGGGTCACAAGGCGGGAGCGTCAGGATCGGTAGGGCCGCTCCGGACGGTGGCCCGCTCGTCGGGTTCGCCGGCTCGGCGCCGACGTTCGGGCGATCAGTGGACACCGCTCGCGACCCGTCCGGCGACAGAGCGATCAGCAATCCCGTCAGCATGAGCAGGAGCGGCAGCACTATTGCCGCCGCCCACCGGATTCTGTTGACGGGCTGAACAGCCGCGCCGCCAGCGGACCTGACCTCACTCCCCCGACCGGCCGCTACCAGCGCAGCGCCTATCGCCAGTTGGGCGCGCTCGCCGAGATACAGGAAGCCGAGCCCTGCCGATTCGGCGGCTTCGGCGGACAACTGCCGTGACTCTTCCTTGCCGAGCATGGCGACGAGCATCTTGGGCACGGGGTTTCGTTCAGCGACGAGCAGGTCCAATGTCGCAGCAAATGTCGAGCTGTCTGTAAGCAACTCGGCGGTAGCGTAACGGTGCGCCGAGTCCACGACGCCCGCGCGCGGATCGATGGCAGCGATCACAGTCTCACTGCCGTCCGGCCAGAATGCGAGAATCGGCGAAATACCATTCAGGGCGTCGACCGTCCGCAAGTAGGCAAGGCGAGCGTCCAGACCGTTGACCAACTCGATGTTCTCGAAAGTGCTGGAGAACAATGAATCCGGGACAAATTCGCGCACGTCCGCGCGCTCGCACAGCACTCCGAGGACGGTGGGGCACAGGTTCGAGCGCAGGGCCCGACCTGTGGCGACCTCGGCAGCGGAGGCGAGCGCGCGTGCCGACGCTTGCGCAGAGGGAACAGTCCCGTTCGCGCCCCACGGATGACGGAACTCGTCGATCGAGCCGAGAAGGGGTGTGTCCGCATCTACGAGAGCTGTTGAAATGGAATTGTTTTCGAATACCACGCCCAGGCTTTCACGCACTGGATCCTCCATTGACTGTTTCCAACTGGTTCTGAACTGTTTCAGGTGTTGCTATCACTGTGGAGCTGTATCAGAACGTCAGGCCACCGACCGCCATTGCGCCTGGTTCCAACACCACGTCCACCGGCGCTCGGCCGTCGACCGTGACGCGATACGTCCCCGGCAGGAGTCCGACAAACGAGAAGCGACCCTCGAACGGTTTCACCGTCCGCGCTATCGCGTGCCCGCATTGATCGACGCCGTTGACCACCACCGCCTCCGAGATGCCCGACGTCACCAGACCTGAGATCCGACCATCTGCCGAGACAGCTGTCCCCTGGTCTCTCCGACCACCAACAGAATTCCCTTGTGGATCACACACTCCCGGGGTGGTCGCCACCCGCACGGTGACATCGTCCGACCGCACGCGAGCCGTCCCTCGATCTGCGGTGACCAGTGCAGCAATCGATAGACCGTCGGCGTCTTCCCGCTTTCCCGCAGTCATCGTCGCTGTCCGGGTGAAGTACCGGTCCGCTTCCAGATTGCCTATCAGGCAATGTAACCCGAACTCGTCGACACCCGAGCCGTCTCCGCAGTAGTCAGGCACGGAGGGTAGAACGAAACCTCGAGGCACCGGAAGCTGCACGACCACGTCCGAGAGCGGGTTGCCCCGGACGCCGATGTCTACGACATACGTCACCGGATCACCCTCTCGGACAATGCCGTTGGACGGTCCGGTATCGAGCCCTGGACCGTCACCGGGGTCGAAGGGCGGCGCACCGTCAATCGCCGTCAACTCGACGGTGAAGGGAGAAGCGGACTCTCCCTCGGCTGCCAATCGAACATCCGACTGCATCGGTAGCGCACCGAGCGCAGCTGCGCCGACAAGTAACACTCCTGTCACCACGACTACGCCTCGCACTCTTCGGGCGCACGCTCTCGGTCGGAGTCGGACCGTAACCGCCTTCGACCACACCACTGACAGACGAGTTCTCACGACACTCCTTCGATGGCCGACCCTCGGGGCCCGGTCGGGCACTCTCGACCAGATTTGGCGAATCCCGAGCTACGTTCAATAGAAGTCGCTCGAGGGACTCGAAAGCCAATGGTGACGGCATGATTATGTGGGTGAACTTCTCTCACCCGGGGTGAAGTCGCGGGTGAATTGCCCGGGATGACACGCTCTGGATTCGCACCAGCTACGCTCCTCCCTGTAGATAGATGGATCGAGACAATCCGCCCAAATCCGCCAATTAGCGTGGGGCGTGAAAGCAGAAAGGGTCCGCGTTGATGTTCGGGAGGGACGGCCACGACTGGGCAGCTATTCCCGAAAGGCGCACTCTCACCGAGTCGATTCCTCGGCAAGCACTGTTCGCGAAACTGGATCGACGCGCCGCTCTGACCATCGTCCGTGCACCGAACGGCCACGGGAAATCGTCGTTGATCGCATCGTGGCTGCGCGCCCATCTGGCATCCGAACGAATACTCGTCTGGGTCTCGGCCCCAGAGCCCTCGTCGACACTCGAAGATTTCTGGGCCGTTGTCCTCGATCGAATCCACGCTGCCGGAATCGCACTGCCCGACGTCGACGATCTCGCCGATCCTTTCACCGCTGCCGCCAAATCCCTGAACGCCCTCAGCCGCCCCGTGCTGCTCGTGCTGATCAGGCCGGATCTGATATCGGAACCAGAGTTGGACGATCAGTTGATCGATCTCCTCACCCTCTGCCACAACCTGGACCTCGTGGTCACGCTCTCGGGATTCGGCATGTTCGCCGAGCCATACCTTCTCGACACGGATCACGAGGTCATCGGCGCCGATGAGCTGTTGTTCACGACATCCGATACCGCCCAATTGCTGGAACAGGCGGGGGTGCGCACGGCTGAAGGTGATGCAGAACAAATCACATCCCTGACGGGTGGGCTGCCCGCATTGGTTCGCGCCGCAGTCGCCGCCGTCAGGGACTCACGTAACAGCAACCGTGAGCGAGAGATCAAAACGAACACCGCGCAAGAGATAGACGATTACGTGACTGATTCCGTTCTCGCCACCGCTGAGCGCCTAAAGCAACATGAGTTCCTACTCGCGACCGCCTTTGGTCGATCGATCACCGTCGGCGTCGCCACAATGCTGTTCGAGTCCCAGCGCCCTGACACTGCCGAAACCGTTCATGAGATCCGCTCGCGGCTGGTGACGCTGGAGACAGCCGGCTTGTTGTCGCGCGTCGAGGCCGAAGCCGACGAAACATGGGCATTGCCTCCCGCCATTCGACGATCGATACTCGCGCACCACACCCGCGCGGGAATCGATCCGTCGCAACGTCTTTCATTCCTCGCTCACAATCGACTCGACAACGGTCATCACGCGTCGGCGCTGGACTACGCGGTCGAGGCACAGAACTGGACCCTGGCAGTAGACATCGTCGAACAACATTGGGTGACGATGATCGTGCATAACCTGGACTCGGTTCGCTCCGCCCTCCAACGGATTCCGGCGGAAGCTGCCGACAAGCACTCTGCCGTTCAGGCCGGGCGTGCCTTGTTCACGATGCATCCGAGCAAGCGATCCACGGTAATCGACTTGCTACCCGAATCGCCGGCCGAACTGTGGGAACTCGGCGCCCAACCCAGCGCGAAGGACGCCTTGAGCATCGCCTGCGTTCAATCGATCATGCTCAGGATGGCCGGTGAATACGGGCTCTCGGCAGAGACCACCAGGCGGCTGTCTCACCTCAGCCGCAGTGCGCTGGAAAACAATCCGGAAGCGGTCAGCGCACAACTCCCCCTGATGCGACTTCAATGGGCGATCAATTTTCAATTGAGCGGCAGGTTCACCGAATCCACGATCAAGGCTCGAATGGCATACAACGGCGCCCTGTCTCACGGAGTCGACTTCATCGCTCGCAACTCTGCGGGTAGTGCCGCCCTGAATTGGGCTTTGGCAGGTGAGCCGCGGCAGGCCAGACACTGGTTCGAACTCGAACAGAAGCATCCTGACCCCGGGGGTTGGCTCGAACCTGTAGTCAAGATCGCCGGCTTGACGGCACGGGCTCTCGCCGCTCTCGACACACTCGACTTCGGTGACGCACGTATCGCACTGACCGACCTCGGCGTTCCGTCTGACACCGAGGAGCTATGGGCGTTCGTCGTCTATGCGCACAGCCAATTCGCCCTGACTCAGAGCAGTGCATCTTCCGCTCTGTCCTTGCTCCACAACGCGATTGGAGTGCATTCCAAGCAGTACACGGCCACGTCTTTCGCGCTTCCTCTGCTGCAATCCGCAGAAATCGATCTCCTGCTCGCACTCGGCGAGGGAAACAAGGCGACGGCTCTGGCCAAGGAAATTGCCGATCCTGCAGCCAACCCGTGGACGCTCGCGTCGGTGGCGCGTTTACGTCAGCGAATCGGCCAGAACGAGGCCGCTGTGGCGCTGTGCCATCAGTTCGACTGGTCTGGCGAATCCTATCCGCGGGCACAGATGGAATCGCTTCTGGTGCAAGCGGTTGCACACTCCGAGCTGGGTGAGCCACGCCTCGCCTCTCAGGAGTGGTCCAGAGCGTGCAGTATCGCGGACCAAACCGGACTTCTGCGTCCGTTCGCGACCATTGGATCGGCGGACGTCGAGAAACTCGAATCGATGGCAGTAACAAAATCGCGTGCACTCGCCGAGTTCTCGAAAAGGGCTCCTGCGGAATCATTTCCGGGATTCGTACGTATCGTGGAGCTGACCGAACGCGAACAGAAGGTCCTCTCACTCCTGGCGCTCGGCATGGGGTCGGCCGCGATGGCCGACAAACTGTACGTGTCCGTCAACACCGTCAAGACTCAACTGCGCACTCTCTACAAGAAGCTCGACGTACACAATCGAAACGAAGCGATCACGAAGGCACGTCAGCTGCGCCTGCTGTAGTCCCGGGTCGGATCTGATTCGGACTACATTCTGTAGGCATGAGCACCGATACCTGTGTCTTCTGCAAGATCGTCGCGCTGACCGAGCCGGCGATTCTCGTCCACGAGAGCGAGACGACTCTTGCATTTCTCGACGCCCGACCGGTGAGTCGCGGACACACCCTGGTGGTCCCCAAGCGTCATGCAGAAAACCTCGATGCTCTCGAAAGCCACGAGGGCGCAGAGATGTTCCGCGTCGGCACGCTCATCGCCGGAGCTCTACGCCGCTGCGACATCGCCGCTGACGGAGTCAACTTTCTCGTCAACGACGGGCGTGCCGCGGGCCAAACCGTGTTTCACTCGCACCTCCACGTCGTCCCCCGCCATCGCGGCGACAAGGCGAAGTTCGCTGCCGGACTCCTGGCCAGGCGAGCCGTCGAACTGGAGCAGGTGGGCGCGTCGATCCGCAGTCAGCTCACCGTCTGAAGGAATTCCGTCACCACTTCGCGATAGCGCTGCGGTTGATCGTCGTGAACCAGGTGGCCTGCGTCGGCAATACGTACGTACCGAGTTCCCGGCCTCTCGGCCATCTCTCGCATCTGTCCCTCGGGGGTGATGGTGAACTCTCCCTCGATCAGCAAGGTCGGCACGTCGATCGCCTTCCACTGATCCCAGAAATGCCTCGTGCCCCACTCCTCCGAGATGTCGCGGAAGGTCGACACCTCGCCGTGCAGGTACCACCCGTCGTCGCGGCGGTCGAAAGAGTCGAGAAAGTACTGGC
Source organism: Rhodococcus sp. P4_E4 (assembly GCF_056401575.1). Classification (NCBI taxonomy): domain Bacteria; kingdom Bacillati; phylum Actinomycetota; class Actinomycetes; order Mycobacteriales; family Nocardiaceae; genus Rhodococcus; species Rhodococcus sp. P4_E4. Next base: position 50,584 of record NZ_JBFUJB010000031.1, read on the forward strand.
CGGCGACGGGCCCGAAGAATTCCTTCATCGCGTCCTCGGAAGCAAACGGCTGCGGCCACGCCGAGATCATCTGAGCCCAATCCGCGGCGGTGCGTCCGCGAAAATCCGGAGCCATGTCTTCGAGGACCAGTGCACAAACCTTTTCGGGATGCGATGCGGCGAAGCACCACGCGTGCAGAGCCCCCATCGAATGGCCGATCACGATCATCGGCTCCTCGATGGACGCAACGGCAGATGCCAGGTCGTCGACGAATGCCTCGGTGGTCAGCTCTGACGGCGCGGGCCGGCCGTGACCGGCGGCGTCGAACGTGTAGACGTGGCCGAACTCGCGGATCCACGGCACCTGGCGTCGCCACGTCCTCGAGCTGCCCATGAGGCCGTGCAACAACAGAATCGGTTGTCCTGTTCCACCTTCGTCATGCAACACGAGTGTCACGGTACGCGGTGAAGGTGCGCGGGTAATGTCGCTTGCATGGCAGTCGTGAAGATCAATGCAATCGAGGTCCCCGAGGGCGCCGGCCCCGAACTGGAGAAGCGCTTCGCAGCACGCGCTCATGCAGTCGAGAACTCCCCGGGCTTTCTCGGATTCCAACTCCTCCGCCCCACCGCAGGTGAGAGCCGCTACTTCGTGGTGACGCAGTGGGAGTCCGAGCAGGCGTTCGCCGATTGGCGTGACGGCCCTGCCCGCGAAGCCCATTCCGGCGAGCGTGCGAAGCCCGTCGCTTCGGGTGCGTCGTTGCTCGAGTTCGAAGTTGTTCTGGACGTCGCCGCAAAGAGCTGATCTAGAACGATTGTGCCCGCCTTGGCGGGCACAATCGACGGTCATCTCGGCTTACGCGTTGACACGGTGCGGGCAGTAGTGCAAAAGTTCGCATGTAAACGCGATGGTCCGACAGGAATCCGGTGAAAGCCCGGAGCGGTCGCGCCACTGTAATTCGAGGTGAAGTGCCTTTTTCGGCACGACTATTTCGACAGCCAGACACTTCGGCCATCGCATGGACCTAGGGGACGCGAAAATCCCAGGAGGCTTCGATGGCTCTCGCCTATTCTCCCGATACGTCGATCGATTCGACTCGTCTTGCTTTCCTCGCCGCTGCAGTAGTTCTGTTCGCGATGCTCGCTCTCTACCTGGTCGGATTCGACCAGGGCGCTATCTCTCGCACCGGCATGTACATGCATGAATTGATGCACGACGGTCGACACTTGATGGGCCTGCCGTGCCACTAGTCGACAATTTCACGAAGCTTCTCATTCGTGGTTTGTTGGCTGGTTTGATCGCAGGCATCCTTGCCGGCGGAGTTGCATTCGTGCTGGGTGAACCGCACGTCAATGCCGCCATTGCGATCGAAGAAGCCAACAGCGCCACCGGTGAGGTTGCCGGCGAAGCCGCTGGGCATTCGCACGGTGACGAAGAAGAACCACTGGTGAGCCGCGACGGGCAGCGCGCCGGGCTGTTCCTGGCCACAGCGCTGGCCGGACTGGCACTCGGGGCGATCTTCTCGGTCGTTGCCAATTACGCTCGACGACTCACCGGAATGTCCGGGCCGTTGTTGGCGATCACCATCGCCGTCGGTGGTTGGCTGGCCATCGAGGCCGTGCCCTTCTTCAAGTACCCGGCCAATCCGCCGGCCGTCGGAGATCCCGACACCATCAACCAGCGCACACTGCTGTGGCTGGCCGCCGTGATTCTCGGGCTACTGTCCGTCACCGCGGCAGCAGCGGCGGCAAAGGCAGTTTCCGGGCACGAGTTCCTCAGCGTGCGCATCGCTGCTCCGGTGGCTGCGTTCCTGGTGATCGCCACGATCGGTTACGTCTCGCTTCCCGGCATCAACGAGGTGGGCGAGGACTTCCCGGCAACTCTGCTGTGGGAGTTCCGACTTTCCTCGCTCGCTACGCAGGCGACGCTCTGGCTCGTACTCGGGTTGGCATTCGCCTTCCTCACCGAGCGCGCGACCAAGAACACCGAAGTAGCAAAGAAGTACGCCCTTCGCTGAACCTGCTGTGCGCCTTTATTAACCGCGGGCGGTTAATAAAGGAACGCCAAGTACAGCGAGTAGTGGCGCGACTGGTGCAGATTGCCTCCGTGGAACCACAGCGCTTCCTGCTGCGTCGGCTTCCACATGTTGCGCTGCTCGCCTTCCCACGGTCCCGGATCCTTGGTGGTATTCGAGCCCAGGCCCCACACCTTGCCGACCTTGTCGGCGGTGTCCTGACCGATCAGATCCGCCACCCAGCCGTTCATCGAGCCGTAGCCGGTCGCGTAGACCACCACGTCGGCAGGCAATTCCGTACCGTCTTCGAGGATCACGCTGTTCTCGGTCAGCTCACGAATGTTGCCGTGCGCGAGCTTGATGTCTCCATTGGCAACCAGTTCGGCCGCGCCGACGTCGATGTAGTACCCCGAACCGCGGCGTAGGTACTTCATGAACAGACCTGAACCGTCGTCGCCCCAGTCGTGCTCGAAGCCCGCCTTCTCGAGGCGATCGTAGAAATCCTTGTCGCGCTCACGGATTGCGTCGTACACCGGGATCTGGAACTCGTGCATGATCCGGTACGGCAGCGAACCGAACGTGAGGTCCGCCTTGTGTGTCGTCATGCCCGCGGCCAGTGCTCGCTCCGAGTACAGATCGCCCAAGCCCAAATCCATCAGCGAATCCGACTTCACGATGTGCGTCGAGCTGCGTTGCACCATCGTGACGTCGATGCCGTTCTCCCACAGTGCGCCGCAGATGTCGTGCGAGGAGTTATTGGCCCCGATCACGACGACCTTCTTGCCCACGTACTGATCCGGGCCGGGGTGCTTGCTCGAGTGGTGCTGATCGCCGAGGAACTTGTCCTGCCCGGGGAACGTCGGAACGTTGGCCTTGCCGGACATACCCGTCGCCATCACCAACTGCTTGGGACGCAACGTCAGCTTCTCGCCGTTGCGGTTGACCTCGACGGTCCATTCCTGGGTCTTCTCGTCGAACGACGCAGAGGTGCAGGTCGTGGAACTCCAGTACGGAACCTCCATGACCTTGGTGTACATCTCGAGCCAGTCGCCGATCTTGTCCTTGGGCGCGAACACCGGCCAGTTGTCGGGGAACGGCATGTATGGCAGGTGGTCGTACCAAACCGGGTCGTGCAGGCACAGGGACTTGTAGCGTCCACGCCACTGGTCGCCCGGCCGCTCGTGGCTGTCGATCACGATGGCCGGAACTCCGAGTTGGCGCATCCGGGCACCGAGGGCGATGCCTCCCTGGCCGCCGCCGACGATCACGACGTAAGGCTGTGTGGTGTAACCGAGTTCGCGATCCTCGATCTCCTTCTGCTCGGCCCACGTGATGCGGTTCGGGTCTGCTCCGTGCTTCGCTCCACGAGGCCGGCGAGTGCCCTTACCTTCTTCGTGTCCCTTCAATTCCTGCAACGACGTCAGCAGGGTCCAACCTTCATCTCCTTTCAAACGAAGGTGCCCGTGCGCGCGACCGGTTGCAGTCTCGAATTCGATCCAGGCCGACGTGACGCCGTCGGCTTCGTCGGGTGTCTCGGTGGTCCGGAATCCCGAAGGATCGGTGTCGTCGAGACGCTCGGAGAGCATGTCGGCAATCTGCTCGCGACCTTCGACGGTCTTGATGTTCCAGGTGAACGACACCAAGTCGCGCCAGAAGCTGTCGAGTGCAAATTTGCCTGCCACACGCTCGATGTCACGAGCCGCGAGGGCCGACTCGAAATCCGCCAGCCAGGCGTCGACGCGTTCCTGAGGTGTCACCGCCGTCAACTTCACCTCGGGGGTGACTGCGGAATCGATGGTTTGCGTCATCACTTCTCCTTGTTTGTGAATGTGACACACAGCACATCCCATAAGTGGCCCCGGTCACAAGCGTTGCAGTCTGTTGCAATCAGCGGGCGCGGTGCCGCCGCCCGATACCGGTTACCCGCACCGATGTGCGGGCAACCGACTCACCCCTCAGTAGGCTTGAATTTGCCGAGTCCCAGCGACTGAAATCCCACGACGTAGAACAGCGTCCACAACACGGCCCAGTCCACGAAACCCAGTGCATTGCCGTGTAATCCGTCGACAACTGCCGGCTCGTGAAGAATGTGCTCTGCCGCAAAGCGGTAATAGAACAAGAATGTGACCACCGCGAGCGCAAACGTGAGCAGCGCGCGGATCGCCAGGTTGACCCCGTCCGCAAAGCCCGTGGGCTTGTTACCGAAGGCGTTGGCCCAGAAGATCATCCAGAAGACCCAGCACACACCGAGCTGCGCCGGGAACTGATGGACCACACCACCCAACTCGGCAACGGCATCGCTTCCCACCAACACCTTCACGACCGGAAGTGCCACGAAGTACAAGCCGGTTCCGACGGCGAAGTTACCGATCGTGGCTGCGAGCGCCGTCTTACCGCCGCCGCCGAACAGTCGCCACGGCCAGTTGTCGAGCGTCTGGCCAGTCAGGATCACGACCACCACGACGCAGTAGAACCACCCGAGTACGGTGTCGACGGGCATCAACGGATCCGTGGCGGACAGCGACACGGACGGCAGACCGAACACGAAGTACAGCGCCAGCGTCGGAACGGCGACAAACGCGATCTCACACAAACCCACCAACGGCTGCTTCATCCCTAGGGAAGTCCACGGCCAATGCTGCCAGTTCAGGACCACCATCACCCAGGTCCCGAAGCCGAAGAGCACGAACAGCGCACCCGCGAAATATCCGAGGCCGCCCTCACGATCGGCCGCGAAATCCGGGTACATACTCCCCAAGCCGTTTGCCAGGAGCCACGTCACCACGACGGCGAAGGCCGCGGTCGCGACCATGATCGCCAAGCCTTTCGCCGGCTGTGGGAGTCGATCGAAGCCGGCGAACTCGCAATTGAAGCCGATGAACACAACAAAAAGGATTGCCCAGAAAAGCGCCGCGTTGAACGGCAGAGGATAGAAACTCCAGGGACTGGTGGTCGGATCGGCCAGAAGGTACCAACTCGCCACGGCCAGCACGAGAACGATCACGAGGTTCGCGATCCCGAACCCGATCCAGCGGCGTGACGGTTGTCGGCTCGGCGTGGCCGGTTCCGTGGGTGTGTCGACTGTAGCGGTCATGTGCCCTCTCCCAGATTGTCTCGCAAGATGATTCGCGAAGTGGTGGCGCAACTATGGAACCGTCGCGCGGGGTACCGGGAGGGTTGCCGAGGGTTGCAACTGCTGTCCGATTTTCCGGAATTGCAACACGGTGCAACCCTTCCGCATTGTGGTCGCCGTCACATACAAATCACTCACCGGTTCACAACCGACTGGTTCACTGCTTACGAGGAGATCTGCATGAGCATCACGGGCAAGGTAGTACTGGTCACCGGCGCCGGCCAAGGAATCGGACGCGGAATCGCTCTCCGCCTCGCCCACGACGGCGCCGACATCGCGTTGGTCGACCTCGACCAGACCAAGCTGGATGCGGTTGCCGACGAGATCAGACAGATCGGTCGTCGTGCGACGACGTTTATCGCCGATGTCAGCGATCGCGCGCAGGTTCACGCCGCAGTCGAACACGCGCACAGTGAGTTGAGCGGATTCGACGTCATCGTCAACAACGCGGGAATCGCTCTCGTCGGCCCGATCTCCGATGCGACGCCGGACGAGGTCTCCAAGATCTGGAGCGTCAACGTCGACGGTGTCCTGTGGGGAATTCAAGCCGCAGCGGCAAAGTTCCAGGCGCTCGGTCAGCGCGGAAAGATCATCAACGCGTCGTCCATCGCCGGTCATGACGGGTTCGCCATGTTAGGTGTTTACAGCGCAACAAAATTCGCGGTCAGGGCCCTCACTCAGGCTGCGGCCAAGGAATACGCGACCGACGGAATCACCGTCAACGCGTACTGCCCCGGCGTCGTGGGCACCGACATGTGGGTGACGATCGACAAGAGGTTCGCCGAGTTGACCGGTGCGCCAGAGGGCGCCACCTACGAGAAGTTCGTCGGCGGAATTGCGCTGGGTCGAGCTGAAACCCCCGACGACGTAGCCGGTTTCGTCTCTTACCTCGCTGGGCCCGATTCCGACTACATGACCGGGCAGGCCGGTCTCATCGACGGCGGTCTCGTCTACCGCTGACCGAGGTGTCTTCACTGAAAGCGGCGTCTTCGCCGAAAGCGGTGTCTTCACTGAAAAAGCGGTTGCCAGAGCCTGCGATGCCGCCCGGCGAGGATCCTCGCGACTACGCGAGGACCCTCGCCGCGGTGTACGACGCGACGATGGCCGGAGACCGCGCACCGGCCCGCCCAAGGGACGTGGTGCGCCGATCGTGGCAGCGCCTGCGCGAACTCGGTATCGATCCCGAGCACAGCCGGGTCGAACCGTCGATGGACGTCGCCGAACTCGATCTCCGTCGTCGTGAGTCCGGACTGTACGACGTACTCGACGACGTGACACGCGGACTCGAATCGGTCACCGCGAGCGGTGAGAACATCATGGTCGTCGCAGATCTTCGCGGAACTGTACTGTGGCGCAGCGGTTCCCATCGCGTACTGGACCAAGCTGCGCGTCTGGGATTTGTCGAAGGGGCGAACTGGGCGGAGGACAGCGTCGGCACCAATGCCATCGGAACGGCATTGGTGTCACGACAGGCGGTTCAGATCTTCTCGGCGGAACACTATGCGCGCAGCCATCATCCGTGGACGTGTGCGGGGGCGCCCATCCGCGATCCGCGGGACGACCGTGTCATCGGCGTCGTCGACATCAGTGGTCCTGCCAAGACCGTCCATCCCACGACGCTCGCTCTGGTCGACGCCGTCGCACGCCTCGCTCAATCACACCTGCGCGACAAGCATCGGGACAATCTCGATCAACTACGTTCTGTTGCAGGGCCGATGCTTGCACGAAGCGGATCACCCGCATTGGTGATCGACACCCACGGATGGGTCGCAGCGGTCGACGCGTTACCTCATCGCTCGCGCGTGCTGCTCCCCGCAGCTTTGGCTCCCGGCAGGGCATGGTTCCCGGCCCTGGGCCTGTGCGAACTGGATCCGCTTCCCGGCGGGTGGCTAATTCGACCGATCGCCACCGGCGAGAGAATCAGCGCGCCCACGGTGCATATCGATCTGCGCGATTCCGAGAACATGTCGGTGACCGTCACGTCGGGTTTCGGCGAATGGGCATACGCCCCCACCCAACGACATGCGGAGATTCTGTTCCTCCTCGGATCCGAGAGACGGGGACTGACTGCATCGCGGTTGGCGCAAGATCTGTTCGGCGACCCGGCCCGCACGGTGACCGCGCGGGCCGAGATGTCGCGTCTGCGAAAGAACCTCGCCGGAGTTGTTGCAGCGCAGCCGTACCGGTTCGTCGATGCAGCGCACGTGACGTTGTCCTGCCCCGTGAACGGCGCACATCTGTTGCCGTTTTCGAACGCCCCGGCGGTGCGTGCCGCTCGCCTTACTCAGGCCGGTTCGGAGGCCTGAGTGAGCAACTGCAGAAACACCTCTTCGGGCTGAGCGCCGGACACGGCAACCGCACGGTTCGCGACAAAGAACGGAACGCCGCTGACCTGCAGTTGGCGGGCCATGGAGAGATCTTCGCGGACAGCCTCCGCTGCGGCATCGGAGCCCAGTTGCTCGCGCACGACATCGGCGTCGAGGCCGACGCTCACGGCCAACTCGACCAGCACCTCACGGTCGTCGATCACCTTGCCGTCGCTGAAGTGCGCTTTGAACAGCGCTTCGAGGAGTTCGTTCTGCCGCTCACCCGCGAGATGCAGCAACCTGTGCGCATCAAACGTATTGGCGGCGATCACGGTTTCGAAGTCCAAGGTCAACCCGACCTCGGCGGCCGTCGCGCTGACGTGGGCGAACATCTGACGTACCTGATCAGGCGCCATCCCCTTCATTTCGACCAAGGCGTCGAGTTCGGTTCGGCCCTCTCCCACCGGCGTCTCCGGCGCGAGCTGGTACGAGCGCCAGATGACGTTGACGCGGTCCTTGTTCTCGAAACGATCCAGCGCCGAGAGGAACCTGGTCTTTCCGATGTAGCACCACGGACAAGCGACGTCCGACCACACTTCGATGGTCACGTCTTGGTCAATCACGATTTGATCAGTCACCGAAGGTGCAACAACGAACAGGGTAGGGATTAGTCCCGAGTCACGTCACAAGGCCACACCGGAACGCGATCAACGATGCACTCACGCGGTTGGGCACACCCAGCTTGGCGAACAGCGAAGAGATATGCGTCTTGACGGTGGTCTCACCGAGGTACAACCGCTCCGCGATGACACTGTTGGCCGCGCCTGTCGCCAGGATTGTCAGCACTTCACGCTCGCGCTCGGTGAGCGAAGCGAGCGGAGTCTGATCGGGCGCTTGCCGACGCGGCGACGAGGCCACGATGGCGCGCAGAGAATCGCAACTGAACAACGAGTGGTCCGACGCCACTACCCGCACTGCCTGCTGGAACGCCTGCGGAGCTGCATCCTTGCTCAGGAAACTGTGCGCGCCCGCCTCGACTGCCTGCACAACCATGTCGTCGACGTCGAAGGCGGTCATGGCAATGACCTTCGGTGGATTGCTCATGGTCATCAATTCGCGCGTGGCCTCCAAGCCGCCGACCCGTGCCATCTTCAGATCCATCAGCACCACGTGGGGACGAAAACGAGTGACCTTGGCTGCGACCTGATCGCCGTCCTCGGCCTCGGCAACCACCACGATGTCCGGCGCTGCTTCCAGGATGTCCTTCATCCCGCGCCGAACCCACGCGTCGTTGTCGACGATCAAAACTGTGATGCGCGAGTCAGCGTCCATAGTGCGCTCAGATTACCCAGTGTCCCCGACAGTTAGAGGGTGGGAGGGCTACGACGACCAGGGCACCCAGCAACTGACGAGGAAATCGTCCCCCAACGCGCCTGCCTCCACCTTGCCGCCGATCTCTCGCGCCTGTTCGGCCAACCCGCGTAGGCCGGATCGTGAACCGATCGACGTCATGGGTGCAAGCTCGCTCAGCTTGTTGCGTGCGAGGATGCGGATTCCGTCGTGCGGCGACCCGGTCACGGAAATGACGAGCATTTGGTCGCTCGCGTACTTCTGGACGTTGGTCAACGATTCCTGAACGACGCGATAACAGACATGCCCCGCCAACATTCCGACATCACCCGGGAGCAACTCGGATTCGAGACGGCAGTGGATGCCTGCCGCGCGTGCACTGTTGACCAGGTCACCGATCGCGTCGATCCCCTGGTGCCCACCGTGTTCGCGGCGATCACCGCTTCCCCTGAGCACTCCGACGATTCCCTTCAATTCGTCCAAAGCCTCGTGCGCGGTGGTTCTGATCATCGCTGCGGTGTTGACGACCTTCTCGGGATTGTCTGCCGCGCTGACCTGCAACCCGCCGGCGAACAACGAGATCCGGCTCAAACTGGCCGCGATCGTGTCGTGCATGTCTCGAGCGATCCGCGTTCGTTCCTCGGTGCGAATCATCTCGTCGCGCATCACGTCGGTTTTCTCGGTGGCCAGATCCCGTACGTGCTCTGCCTCGACGAGTTCGGTTCTGGTCCGAATCAGGAGCGAGAGCGCCACGACAATGCCGACCATGACGGCAGCGACGAGCCACGGGATCCAGATGGCGACGTCGTATTGAACAACCACCGAACCGTCTTTGGGTTTCGCGGTGCCCATCGTGAGAACGGAGTACTCACGATTTCGAAAAGCGTCGTAGGTCAACGAATTTCCGCACACGACGAAGACAGCTGCCGCGGCTGCTGCAAGCCGAGGCCCACGCGCGATCCGAGCAACGGCGAACAACGCGATGAGCGCCGCCGTCGCATCGGTGGGGAAGAACAGCGGGCCGACCAGCGTGATCGCCAGAACCACCCAGGGATGTTGATGGCGCCAGACAAGCGATATCCCACCGGCCACGCCCAGGACGAACCCGATCCCGACCAATGCCGGTGGCATATTTCCCGACGCGCCTGCGATGCCCACCGTCATGAAGGAACAGAAAAGGCTGAACGCGACGGCGGCGGTAGTCCATACGCGTCGTCGCACAACGGTTCCTTTGGTGGTGATCACCGAGCAAGCGTATCCACCGCCACCGACGCCTCGAATCAGCCGAACGGGTGGACGAACCGTCAAGCTCCGACCGAAAGGATGAGGCTCCCCGATCTTTCGACCGAAGCGGTGAGCGGTCCCCACATCGTTGACTTGTGCCATACCAACTCTCGAAAGGCGCACATCATGCGATCACTCCGTACTCCCCTCGCCCTCCTCGCCGTAGGCGCAGCCCTGTTCGCAACCATCGCCTCAGGCGAGACCGACGAAGCGAAGAAGGTCGACGACAACGGGTCTTCCGCCGCACCCGCGGCTGCCTTCGGCATCGGTGACGTCGTCGAACTGGGCGACTGGCGCGTCCAGGTACACGGCGTTGTCGATCCCTATGTCTCAACCAATCAGTTCATCACCGCGGATCCCGGAAACCGCTACGTCGTGGTCGACACCGAGGTCGCCAACAACAGCGACAAGCCGTCGACCGTGTCATCGATGATGTGCTTCGAACTGCAGGACTCGACCAACAAGTCGTACAACATCACGTTCACCGACAGCAGCACGTCGAGTGTCGACGGAGAGCTTGCGCCGGGTGCAGCCAAGCGAGGCGAATTGGCGTACGAGGTCCCCGAAGCCGCCACCGGTCTTCGCCTTCAGTTCAAGTGCGACCTGTTCTCGTCCGGCTCGGCAACCATCAACCTGTCGTGAACCGCCCGGGCGATCTGCTGCTGAGTCCGTGGGCGCTGGTCTCGGTGTCCGTCATCTTGGTCAACGACCACGTACTCAAAGGGGCATTCGGGAACACGATGACGGGCAAGCTGTCCGACGTCGCCGGCGTGTTCCTGTTTCCCTTGCTTCTGCTCTCGGTTCTCGAGGTGCTCAGACGAAAGCTGGCGGGGCGAGCAGCGATCGCCTGGTCCATCGCGGTCACGGGCATCGGCTTTACCGCGGTGAAGACGGTCTCGCCGATCGGCGACGCGTACGAGTGGGTGATCGGGTTTTTCCGCTGGACCGCAGGAGGATTCCGCGGCGAGCTCTTGCCGATCGTGGTCTTTCGTGATCCCTCGGATCTGTGGGTGCTCCCGATATTGTTCGCAAGCTACCTGGTCGTCACACACAACCGCACTCGGGCGCCGGAGGGGGCGCCCGAGCACGAGGTGATCAGTCCAGTGCCGCATCCAACGTGATGTCGACGCCGGTCAGTGCCTTGCTGATCGGGCACGTTTCCTTGGCCGCCTGGGCAACCTTGGCAAAACCGTCGGCGTCGAGGCCGTCGACCTCGGCGCGAACGGTGAGCTTGATTCCGGTGAGCTTGAAGCCGACCGTGTCGGGGCCCAGCGACACGTCTGCGGTGATGTCGAGGCTCTGCGGGGTTCCGCCGGCCTCGGCGATCAGTGCCGACAACTGCATCGCGTAGCAGGACGAATGTGCCGCGGCGATCAGTTCTTCGGGGCTGGTGGTTCCGCCGGCTTCCTCAGCTGCGCGCTTGGGGAACGACACATCGAAGGTCGCGACACCCGAGCTGGTGAGTTCGACCTGTCCCGACCCGGCTTCGAGGGTGCCGTTCCAGGCGGTGCGTGCGGTACGAGTTGGCATTGCTGTCCCTACTTCCGTCTTCACATGATTCGGTGAACGCCTTGCGATCACGAACCTACCCGCGATACGTGAAGTCACACCTACTGTTTCGGACTGCGCTACCCCAGGAGAGTCGCGGTCAGCAATTTCTCGACGCGTACTTGCGCGGAGTTCTCCGAGGAAAAGTGCACGATCCTGCCGATGTCGAACACCAGACCGAGCGCCGCGTGGACGAGGAACCGCGCTTGGACGATCGTCAACTCCGGCCGCGCCTCGACGCACAAGTGCGCCCACTCCTCCACGTTGAGCCGCTGGATGTTCCGCAACTCTGTCCGCGACCGGTCCGGCAAGCTGCCGATCTCGGCGAAATACACCGCCAACAGTTCGCTTCTGCCGAACGACACCTCGACGTACATCTTGGCCAATGTCTCTACGGCCGCGAGTGGTGTCTCCGACTCCGCCAACGCCGAACCCAACGTCATCGTCAGGCGATCGGACGCCCGGTGGAAAGCCGCGGCGAGTAGATCGGCCTTGCTCGCGAAGTGCCGGTACACGCTCGACGCGTTGATACCCGCTGCGGCGCCGATCTCCTCGATACTCACGTCGTGATAGCCGCGCTGATAGAACAGCAATACGGCTTCCTGAAGCAGCACTTCACGTTTCGACGTCCGGGCAAGGCCGGGTTTGCGTTCGGGCGCCTGTTTCTTGCCGCCGCCCTTCGCACCAACGGGCAACTCGACGCCGATGACCGACCAACAAGCTGCGAGAATCAACGATTCGATCTGCTTGGCGGACAACGCCGATCGATGACCGGTGATACTGGCGATCACGCTGAGCACAGCCGGTGCGATCAGCTCGACGTCGGCCGGGTCCAGTTCCGGGCGCACTGCGGCCAACGGCTCGGCAATCCGAAGATTGAGCGTGCGCATTCCCTCCCGCAATTGCTCACGATCCTCGTCGACCAGGTACCGGCCCTCCCAACGGTAGAGCCCTCCCCTACGCCGATTCTCGATCGTCGCGCGGATGACCCCCACCATGGTGGAGTTCAACTGCTCGCGTGGATCGTCGTTTCCGTGTACCGCGGGATCGCTGGCATCCAGCAACGCCTGGGTCAGGTTGTTCACGGTGTAGACGAACAGCGCGTATTTCGTGGGGAAATGACGATAGAGGGCCGGCCCGGAGATTCCGACCTTCGCTGCGATCTCGTCGATGCCGACCGCGTGGTAGCCACGTTCACTGAATGCCTCCGCGGCAGCGGCCGCGATTTGGGCCTTCCGATTCTTCGGACGCGTTCGTGGTGCAGAGCCACTGCCGCTCACGGCGACGCGTGTCTGTCCGGGCACCTGACCCTCCACTTCCGTTGCTTTCTTCCAATGCCTTCGTCCGCTGCACCGCACTTCTACGGGCGCGAGTCCGAACGGACCATGCTAACGGTCGCGAAGGTCGCAATTCGCGCCCGGTACGGCTTCACCCGAAACCCTACAACGCGGCTGTCACGGCGGACGGATTCCGGAAAAAGAGTCTTGACACCCGCTCTCACACCGGTGTTATGTTAGTGATGATTCGCACAAACTTGCACGCAGTCCGCTGGCGGGCTCGTTCCATGCAGCGCAGGATTTTTCTTCGCCTGCAATAGGGTTCGATGCCGATTGACCGATCGTAAGAAAGTAGTTGTGAGCAGATGATTCGCACTCGCTTCACCGAGATGTTCGGCGTAGACCATCCGATCGTGCAGGGCGGCATGATGTGGGTAGGACGCGCAGAACTTGTTGCGGCCACGGCCAATTCGGGCGCCCTGGGGTTCCTGACCGGCCTTACCCAACCCACTCCGGAAGATCTCGTCAAGGAAATTGCTCGGACCCGCGATCTCACCGACAAGCCTTTCGGCGTCAATCTCACGATTCTGCCGTCGATCACGCCGCCGCCGTACGCCGAATATCGCCAGGCGATCATCGAATCCGGGATCAAGATCGTCGAGACGGCCGGTTCCAATCCGATCGATCATCTTCCGCATTTCAAGGACGCGGGTGTGAAGGTGATCCACAAGTGCACTGCAGTTCGTCACGCGGTCAAGGCCGAGAGACTGGGCGTCGACGCCGTCAGCATCGACGGCTTCGAATGCGCCGGACACCCAGGTGAAGACGACATACCAGGGCTGATTCTGATTCCGGCGGCCACGCAGCAACTCACGATTCCGGTGATCGCGTCGGGCGGAATCGCAGATTCCCGCGGTCTCGTCGCGGCGCTTGCGCTCGGAGCAGACGGCGTCAACATGGGAACTCGATTCATGTGCACCGTGGAATCTACTGTAGCACAATCGGTTAAAGAGCAGATAGTCGCCAACACCGAGCGTGACACCAAGCTGATTTTCCGGACTCTGCACAACACCGCACGCGTAGCAGCGAATGCGATCAGCGCCGAAGTCGTCGACATCGAGGCACGCGGCGACGCGCAGTTCAGCGACATCCAGCATCTGGTCGCCGGGGCGCGCGGGCGCAAGGTCTTCGAAGACGGCGATCTCGATGCAGGCATCTGGTCCGCCGGGCAAAGCCAAGGGTTGATCAACGACATCCCGACCGTCGCCGACATGATCGACCGCATGGTCTCGGAGGCCGAACACCTCATCACCTCACGGCTTTCCGGATTCGTCACCGCTGTGAGCGCGGCATGACCGCCACCGCCGAGACGGGCTTTCGCTCCGAAATCACCGACGGTGTACTGCGATTGACCTTCGACCGCCCGAAGCGGATGAACGCGATCGATCTACCCACGATGACTGCTTTCGCAGCCGCCGTCAGAGAGGGCGGCGCAGACCCGAGAGTTCGTACCATCGTGATCACCGGATCCGGTCGAGCGTTCTGCACCGGAGCCGATCTTGCGGCAGCGGCCCTCAACCCCGCAGACCCAAAAGTTGTCATGGATGCCGCGACTTCTCTGATTCGCGCCATCACCAGCGCCCCGGTCCCGGTGATCGCCGCGGTCAACGGCCCGGCAGCCGGCGTCGGAGTGTCCATCGCCCTGGCCGCGGACCTGACGTACGCAGCATCGAGCGCCTATTTCCTCCTCTCGTTCGTCAACATCGGCCTGATGCCCGACGGCGGCGCCAGTGCGCTGGTGCCGGCAGCGATCGGACGTGCCAGAGCGGCCGAGATGGCGTTGCTGGGCGAGCGGGTTTCCGCCGAGGACGCAGAGCGTTTCGGGCTCGTGTCCCGCACCGTCGCAGACGACGCGTTCGACGCACTCGTCGACTCGGTCGTCGATCGCACGTCGAAGGCTCCCCGACGCGCACTCGAACTCACCAAGCGCGCACTCAATGCGGCGACGCTGGACCGCCTCGATGCCGCGTTGGAGCTCGAAAATACCGGTCAGGCAGAACTTCTCACCGGTGACGACTTCAAAGAAGGCGCGATGGCGATGCTGCAGAAGCGCGCACCGCACTTCAAGTAGTCGTTGCGAATTTTCGTTAACAAAACCACTGTGAGGATCGACGGCTCACTGTAGCCTGAGTCACACAATCACCCACGCATGAGAGGAACCCATCGATGGCCTCCACCGATGCAGTCTCCGAGGCGCAGCGTTCACGCCGCACCAACTGGAACAATCAGATCGCCAGGCATGCGCAGATGATTCCCGATCGCACCGCGCTGCGATTCTTGGGCGATTCCATCACCTGGAGCACCCTCGACGCACGCGTCGAGAAGCTGGCAGACGCTCTAGCCCGACGCGGCGTCAGCTTCGGCGACCGCGTGCTCATCCTGATGCTCAATCGCCCCGAATACCTCGAGATCGTGCTCGCGACCAACGCACTGGGCGCGATAGCTGTTCCGGTGAACTTCCGTCTCACGCCACCCGAGGTCGCTTACCTGGTCAACGACTCCGGCTCCAAAGTCATTGTCGCCGAAGGACCACTGGCTCCACTGGCCGGAGCGGCGCGTGCCGTGTCAGAGGGTATCGACATCTCCATCACCGTGGGCGCCCCCGCCGAGGGTGACAGCCTGAACTACGAGGACCTGATCAGCGAGGCGGGCGAGCCGCACGCGTTCGTCGACATCCCGGACGACACTCCTGCACTCATCATGTACACCTCGGGAACCACCGGTCGCCCCAAGGGTTCGGTGCTCTCCCACTCCAACCTGTCTTCGCAAGCATTGACCTGTATCAGGGCCTTCCACCTGTTCAATGCCGATTCCATCGGCTTCTGCGCGTCGCCCATGTTCCACATCGCGGCCCTCGGTTCCATCGCGCCGAGCCTGCAACTCGGCACGACCACGGTGATCCATCCGGTCGGCGCATTCGACCCTGGTCAACTACTCGACATTCTCGAAGCCGAGAAGGTCACCAGCTTGTTCCTCGTGCCCGTGCAATGGCAGGCCGTGTGCGCAGTGCAGAAGGCGCAACCTCGAGCACTGTCGCTGAAGAACATCTCGTGGGGCGCCGCACCATCGTCCGATACCATCCTGCGGGCAATGGCCGAAACCTTCCCGGACGCATTCAATGTCGCAGTCTTCGGTCAGACCGAGATGTCGCCCATCACTTGCGTTCTCGACGGTGAGGATGCGATTCGCAAGCTCGGATCCGTCGGTCGGGTCATCCCGACCATTTCGGCCAGGGTCGTCGACGAGAACATGGACGACGTGGCGCCCGGTGAAATCGGTGAAATCGTCTACCGCGGGCCCACGATGATGAGCGAGTACTGGAACAACCCCACCGCCACCGCTGACGCCTTCCACGGTGGATGGTTCCACTCCGGCGATCTCGTTCGAGTCGACGACGAAGGCTTTGTCTACGTCGTCGATCGCAAGAAGGACATGATCATCTCCGGCGGAGAGAACATCTACTGCGCCGAGGTGGAAAACGTTCTCTACGAACACGAATTGATCGTCGAAGCGGCCGTCGTCGGTCGCCCCGACGCCAAGTGGGGTGAGGTGCCGGTAGCGATCGTCGCGATGGCGCCAGGTTCAGCCGTGGACCTGACCATCGAGGAACTGAGCAGCTTCCTCAATGATCGTCTCGCGCGCTACAAGCACCCGAAGGACATCGTCGTCGTGGAAGCTCTGCCGCGCAACGCAAGCGGCAAGGTCGTCAAGGGCGAACTGCGAGAGAAGGTCCGAGCGGTCGACGCAGTTTCCTGACTCCACACGCAAATGGGCGGCACCTCCACCGAGGTGCCGCCCGTTAACCTGCGCCTTTCAAGCACTCTGCGAATGCAACTTCCGATGCAGTTCTCGCACCAACGGAACCAACTCCGGCACCGGACCTTCGACCGGGACGTTCGGCGCAACCTCGTTGACGGACAGAGACTTCACCGGCGCCGGGGCCGCACCCCACTCCGCGAGCCAGTCGCCGAGTTGAGCCGAAGAGCAGATGTAGACGATACGTCCGAGGCCCACCCATGCGTGCGCAGCCGAACACATCGCGCAGTGCTCTCCCGAGGTGAATACCGTTGCCGTCGAACGCTCTTCCGGCGTCAGATACTGAGCCGCCCACCGAGCCAGCTCGAACTCGGGGTGGCGAGTGTTGTCGCCGCCCGCGATCCTGTTTCGATCTTCCGCCAGAAATGTTCCGTCGGCCGCTGCCAGGACGGAACCGAAAGGTTCGTCGCCGGCATCCAATGCTTCCGTTGCCAATTCGACGCAACGACGCAGGTGACCCAGTTCGATGTCGTTCATGTGTACGCCCTCTCCCGTGATACACGAAACGGGCGGCACCGGTGAGGKGCCGCCCGTTCGTTAATTACTCTGCTGTACTACTCTGCTGCGCTTTCGCTTTCGCCGGCCTTGGTCAGCTCGATCGGCGGTGCGTCCGGCACGTCGATCGGCTTCTTGGTAGGCGTGAACGTGAACTTCGCGTCCTCGCCCGAGCCTTCGCCGTCCCAGTTCTCGACGTCGACGAGCACGATGTGGCCGGGTCCGATCTCTCCGAAGAGGATCTTCTCGGACATCTGGTCCTCGATCTCGCGCTGGATGGTGCGACGCAGCGGTCGTGCACCCAGTACCGGATCGAATCCGCGCTTGGCCAGAAGCGACTTGGCCTTGTCGGTGACCTCCATGGCCATGTCCTTGTTCTTGAGTGCCGCCTCGACGCGAGCGAGCATCAGGTCGACCATCTGAACGATCTGCTCGTTCGTGAGCTGATGGAAGACGACGATGTCGTCGATACGGTTCAAGAACTCGGGACGGAAGTGCTTCTTCAGCTCGTCGTGCACCTTGAGCTTCATGCGCTCGTAGTTCGACTCCGTGCCCGTTCCCGAGCTGAAGCCCAGGCCGACTGCCTTGGAGATGTCCGACGTACCGAGGTTGGACGTGAAGATCAGCACCGTGTTCTTGAAGTCGACGGTACGTCCCTGACCGTCGGTGAGACGGCCGTCCTCGAGCACCTGCAGGAGGGTGTTGTAGATCTCCTGGTGTGCCTTCTCGATCTCGTCGAACAGCACAACGCTGAACGGCTTGCGGCGCACCTTCTCGGTGAGCTGGCCACCCTCTTCGTATCCGACGTACCCGGGAGGGGCACCGAACAGACGCGAAGCGGTGAAGCGGTCGTGGAACTCGCCCATGTCGATCTGGATCAGAGCGTCGTCGTCGCCGAACAGGAAGTTGGCGAGCGACTTCGCGAGCTCCGTCTTACCGACACCGGACGGGCCGGCGAAGATGAACGAGCCCGAGGGACGCTTGGGATCCTTCAGACCTGCACGCGTACGACGGATCGCCTTCGAGACGGACTTGACTGCCTCTTCCTGGCCGATGATCCGCTTGTGCAGTTCCTCTTCCATGCGGAGCAGACGAGTGGTCTCCTCCTCGGTGAGCTTGAAGACGGGGATACCGGTCCAGTTGCCCAGAACCTCGGCGATCTGCTCGTCGTCGACCTCGGCGATGACGTCCAGGTCGCCCGCACGCCACTGCTTCTCACGCTCAGCGCGCTGAGCAACGAGGGTCTTCTCCTTGTCACGCAGGTTCGCAGCCTTCTCGAAGTCCTGCGCGTCGATCGCGGACTCCTTCTCGCGACGCGCGTCGGCGATGCGATCGTCGAATTCGCGCAGGTCCGGCGGTGCAGTCATCCGACGGATGCGCATTCGCGCGCCCGCCTCGTCGATGAGGTCGATCGCCTTGTCCGGCAAGAAGCGGTCGTTGATGTAGCGGTCGGCCAGCGTCGCCGCTGCCACGAGAGCACCGTCCGTGATGGAGACACGGTGGTGAGCCTCGTAGCGGTCACGAAGACCCTTGAGGATCTCGATGGTGTGCTCGACGGTCGGCTCGCCCACCTGAACGGGCTGGAAACGACGCTCGAGAGCGGCATCCTTCTCGATGTACTTGCGGTACTCGTCGAGAGTGGTGGCACCGATGGTCTGCAGCTCACCGCGGGCAAGCTTGGGCTTGAGGATGGAGGCCGCGTCGATAGCGCCCTCGGCCGCGCCCGCACCAACGAGGGTGTGCAGCTCGTCGATGAACAGGATGATGTCTCCGCGGGTGTTGATCTCCTTGAGAACCTTCTTCAGGCGCTCTTCGAAGTCACCGCGGTAACGGCTGCCGGCCACGAGCGACCCGAGGTCGAGCGTGTACAGCTGCTTGTCCTTGAGGGTCTCGGGGACCTCACCGTTGACGATTGCCTGAGCCAGGCCCTCGACCACAGCGGTCTTACCGACACCGGGTTCACCGATGAGAACCGGGTTGTTCTTGGTACGACGCGAGAGAACCTGCATGACGCGCTCGATTTCCTTCGAGCGGCCGATGACCGGGTCCAGCTTGCCTTCGAGGGCAGCTTGCGTCAGATTGCGACCGAACTGGTCGAGCACGAGCGAGGTGGACGGCGTGCCGGCCTCTCCGCGGGTGCCACCGGTTTCGGTGGGCTCCTTGCCCTGGTAGCCCGACAGCAGCTGGATGACCTGCTGGCGGACACGGTTGAGATCGGCACCGAGCTTGACCAGAACCTGGGCTGCTACGCCCTCACCTTCACGGATGAGACCGAGCAGAATGTGCTCCGTACCGATGTAGTTGTGTCCGAGCTGCAGCGCTTCGCGCAGACTCAGCTCGAGGACTTTCTTGGCGCGCGGTGTGAAGGGGATGTGACCGGACGGAGCCTGCTGGCCCTGGCCGATGATCTCCTCGACCTGGCTGCGGACTCCCTCGAGGGAGATACCCAACGACTCCAACGACTTGGCTGCAACACCTTCGCCCTCGTGAATGAGGCCGAGAAGGATGTGCTCCGTGCCGATGTAGTTGTGGTTGAGCATCCTGGCTTCTTCTTGAGCCAGGACAACAACGCGCCGCGCGCGATCGGTGAACCTCTCGAACATCGCTCTCCCTCACACTCTCCGGCGGGCAGGTTCGAGACCGGATGTCTCGTCCCTGGTCGCCGCGTTTCGCTCCGGCACTACAGACTGATCGCCTCGCCGGTCAGCGGACTGACGTCCACGAATCGACAAAGGTTGCACGACCCCACTTATTACTCTAGAGGGCGCGAAGTCCACCTGCTGCTCCTCCACCCGATTGGCGGCGGAAGCCGGACTGCTTACCGTTCACAACGTCGCAGCTGAGGGAATCGTTTCCCGGTTCCTGTACGCCTGAAGCGAACAGCGATTTTCGACGCCTGATCAGCCGAATATCGGGAGTACCCGAGTGCACGGCACCTCACGCGGATTCGACGGATCAAGCGCGTTGAGCGTCAGAGTCGCCGTTCGCTGCGACGCCACCAGCGCGATGTGATCCGACAGGTCCTGCTCGCAACCGTCCTGAACAACTATGTTCGACGCGTTCGACGCGGCCAGTATTCCGCTGCTGTACGGAACGACCACTTGATCGAACCGAGTCACGATGTTGGTGTACTCGACGTCATCGGAGTAGACGCCCGCGTCGCGCAGTTCGGTCACGAAGGTGGCGTTGTCGAAATCCGGTCCCCCGACGCCTTCCGGCGGCCCGACCTCCGAGCCGTCCCACAACGGAGCGATGGAGACGATCTTGGAAACCTTCGCGTCGCCGCCGAGGAACTTGGCGTAGTACGCACTGACCGTCGTCCCCTGAGAGTGTCCGATCAGGTCGACCTTCGAGGCACCCGTCGCAGAGAGAACGTCATCGACGAAGTCCGACAGTTGCCCTGCACTGTCTCCGAGTGGTGCGAGACCGCCGGCTGCGGAAATCGGCCACGGCTGGTCCGTTCGATTCCCGAAGGTGAGCGCGAAAACGCAGTACCCGTCGTTGGCCAGTACGGGTGCGAGTACGCCCCAATTGGTCTGACGGTTGGCCGCCGTCCCGTGCACCAGGACGACTGGATCAGGATGAGCAGCGGAAGGCGTGCACGAGAAGTCGTTGGTGCCAGGGGCCGATCCGCCCGGGTTGGTCGCTTCGAGGGCGATTCCGCTGAAGAAACCGGACGGAACGGGAAGAGGTTCGTTCGCCGACGCAAGAGGTGCGGCGGTCGCGGCCACGGCACCCGCCAGAGCGAGCGCACCCACGCATGTTCGAATCCCCACCGAAGGCCTCCACATATTGATCAACCCACGACGGGCAATACCGAGTTGCACGGTACCGGCCGCTGATGCGCGGGATCGAGTGCATTGAGAGCAAAAGTCGCCGCGCGCAGCGACGCCGCGATGGCGAGATGATCGGAGATGTCTTGCTCACAACCGTCCTGGACGACGATGTTGGTTGCGTTCGGCCCGGGCTCCAGCCCATTTGTATACGGCAGCACCAGTTCGTCGTAGCGCGTCGTGATGTTCGTGTAGTGAACGCCCGGCGCGTAAACGCCTCCCGCACGGAGATTTTCGATGAACTCCGAACCGGCCCCCATGTTCAGGCACGCCTTGCAGATCGGGAATCCTGCCTGTGCCGCCTCGGATACCCCGAGTTCGCGAAGGCTGCGGCCGATACTTGCCTGCTCGTTTCCGAGGGTTCCCTTCCACAGCGATGCCACCGAGACGATGTTGTCCACTTTGTCGGCACCGCCGAGGAACTTCGCGTAGTACCCGTTGATGATCGTGCCTTGCGAATGCCCGACAAGATCCACCGACGTTGCGCCCGTAGCGCCAAGAACTTGATCGACGAAATTCGACAATTGTGCTGCGCTGGAAGGAATTTCCTGCATTCCACCGATGGCCGACAACGGCCACGGCTGCTCGGGGAAGTTTCCGTACGTCAGCGCGAAGACGCAGTAGCCCTCGTTGGCGAGCAACGGCGCATAGGTGGCCCAGTTGGTCTGCCTGTTTCCACCCGTTCCGTGAACGAGCACAACCGGATTGGGATGTTCGGCAGTAGGTTTACACGAAAAGTCATTGGATCCAGGAGCTGAACCGCCAGGATTTCCCAACTCCTGAGGAACACCGGCAAGGAAGGCATTGGGCACGGGCAACGGGGCCTGAGCCGAAGCCACGGAGGTGAACCCGACAAGCATCAGAGCGGCAAGAACCACGCCCCCGAACAACCCGATTCTGTGCACGACCGACTCCTCTACGAGAGATGCGAACCGTGCAGACGCTAACAAACTAGAACGCGTTATCAATCCGTTTCGGCAAAATGCGCCCGAATCCATTCGCGATCCATTTCAGACGGCCTTTTCGTAGGCTCGGCGCACCTCCGTGGAAATACGACCGCGGGCCGAAATCTCGAAGCCCGCACCCTTGGCCCATTCGCGGATGGCGGCACTCTGATCGCGGTCCGCAACGGGACGGGATTTGGTCACCGCTCCGTTGACTGATTTGGCGGAATTCGACTTTCTCGCATGAGGAATCCACTTTTTCAGTGCATCGCGCAGTTCCGCGGCGTGGGCGGCGGTCAGATCGATTTCGTAAGCAACTCCGTCGACGGAAAACTCCACAGTTTCGTCCGCGGGCGATTTTTTGTCCAGATCGTCAACCATCGTGACAACAACCTTTTTCACCACGACCATTCCTCCCCAGATCCTTCGATAAGCAGCGACAATAGCACCTGGACAAACGTCCTGTCTTGGCTCGTCCGGATGATTGGGACTGATCTCCGCCGGGTATGCCAGTCGACTTGTCTTGCGACAAAGACAGTGCCGATACATTCCTTGCGGCGCATCGGGGGATGCATCCAGACGTGGGAATCATGACAGACGACGGCTCGAGACAAGACCTCTACCGAGCGCAATCTTCGCCTCCAAGAACGGCACTCTCGCCAGCATCGCTTACAGCGGACCCACGAATTTCACCATCTCCGGACGCCCTGCGATCCGGTACACCGCAACCGTCACAAATATCCCGGCGGACAACGAATGCGATCCGCCCTCAGCACAATTCGATGTCGTCACCACACCCGGATACTCCACAGCCGAGGTCATGGTCTTCCTTGTCCAGTCGGATCAGGGACTACCTGACGCACTCAACCAGGGCACGATCGACCAAATCATCGCAACAATTCGAAAGTCCGAAACTCAGGCGACCGCGCATGGATGAATCCTTTGCCGCAGGCGAATGTCGTTGGGAACAAATCGAATCCCAACTACGAGCGCTCCCCGCTGAGCTGATCGAGCTGAAGAATTCACCCAGATTCATCTGGTTTTCGGCACCGCCGATAGCCGACGACGACGCCGACTGTGAACCGTATCGAATACCTTGGGAGTGCCCCAACTGAAAAAGGTTCGGCCGCAACATGTGCGGCCGAACCTTGATCGAAGTAAAGCTAGCGAGCGGACGGACGAACGATCGGGAAGAGGATCGTCTCGCGAATACCGAGACCCGTCAAAGCCATCAGCAGTCGATCGATTCCCATGCCGGTGCCGGTGGTCGGCGGCATGCCCTGTTCCATCGCGGCGAGGAACTCCTCGTCCAGCACCATCGCTTCGTCGTCGCCTGCCGACGCGAGGCGCGCCTGGTCGACAAAGCGCTCACGCTGGATGACCGGGTCGACAAGTTCGGAGTAGCCGGTCGCCAACTCGAATCCGCGGATGTACAGGTCCCACTTCTCGGTGACACCCTTCTTGCTTCGGTGATCACGGGTCAGGGGCGACGTCTCGACCGGGAAGTCACGGACGAACGTCGGCACGTACAGCTGATCGCCGCACTGGTGCTCCCACAACTCCTCGACGAGCTTGCCGTGGCCGTAGCCCTTGTCCTTGGGAACCTCGAGGCCTACCTTCTCCGCCAGAGCGAGAAGCTCGTCGACCGTTGTATCCGGCGTGACCTCGGTGCCGATGGCAGCCGACAGCGACGGGTACATCTCGAGAACCTGCCACTCGCCACTGACGTCGTACTCGGAACCGTCGGCGAGGGTGAGGACCTGCGTGCCGAATGCTTCCTGCGCAACTTCCTGGACGAGTTCACGAATCATCTTCGCGGAATCGTCGTACGTGCCGTAGGCCTCGTACGTCTCGAGCATCGCGAACTCGGGCGAGTGAGTGGAGTCGACGCCCTCGTTGCGGAAGTTGCGGTTGATCTCGAAGACCTTCTCGATACCGCCGACGACGCAACGCTTGAGGAACAGTTCCGGCGCGATACGCAGGTACAGGTCGATGTCGAGGGCGTTCGAGTGCGTGACGAACGGGCGAGCTGCCGCGCCGCCGTGCAGCGTCTGCAGCATCGGCGTCTCGACTTCGAGGAAGCCGCGGCTCTCGAGCGCATTGCGCAGCGCACGGACAACAGCGACGCGCTTGCGGGCGTTGTCGCGAGCCTCGGGGCGAACGATCAGATCCGCGTAGCGCCGACGCACCCGGGACTCTTCGCTCATCTCCTTGTGAGCAACCGGCAGGGGGCGCAGCGACTTGGATGCGATCTGCCAGGCGTCGGCCATCACGCTGAGCTCACCCCGACGGGAGCTGATGACCTCACCGTGGATGAAGACGAAGTCGCCGAGGTCCACGTCGGACTTCCAGGCAGCCAGTGCCTCTTCGCCGACGCCGGCGAGGCTGATCATGGCCTGCAGCTGGGTACCGTCGCCTTCCTGCAGAGTCGCGAAGCACAACTTGCCGGTGTTGCGCATGAAGATGACGCGGCCGACGACGCCGACCAGCACGCCAGTCGCCGTGTCCGGCTCGAGTTCCGGGTACTCCGCGCGGATCTGCGCGAGCGTGTGGGTGCGATCGACCGAAACCGGGTACGCCTCCTGCCCCTGCGCGAGGATCCGTTCACGCTTCTCGCGCCGGATACGGAGCTGCTCGGGGGTGTCGTCGACTGGCTGGGCTTCTACATCACTCACGGGGTACAAGACTACTGGGCCGTGTCCACCGCGTTTGTTGCTGGTAGCACCGCGGCAACCGCGAGCACGCTTCCCGACAGGAAGTACAGCGCAACCCTGACGTGATTCCACACCGTCCAACCCGCCTCGTACGACGCCCATGCGGCTGCATCGGTAGCGCTGACCGAGGCAAAGGCGTCGTTGCGGGGGACGTGGTAGATCGCTGTCACCGCGAAGGACGCGAGCACCCCGACGCAACCGACAACGGCAAGGACCCAGCCGTCCGGTCTGGAGATCGCTGCCCAGATTCCGGCGGCGATCGCGGTGAGCGCCGATCCGACGAGGGGCAGCATCAAGGCGCTCCGCGGTGCTTCGACGTTGATCGCCTGCATCGACGTGATCGCGGCGTGTGCATCGACCGACCGCAGAGCGGGCATTACGAAGGACGAGAACGCGAACAACGCACCACCGGCAACGAGCGCGCCGAGCGCAGTCACGCCGACGAGCAACTCCAAGAAGATCTCGGATTTCTTCACGACCAGACCCCCGTTCGAGCAGCCTCGGCGGCAAAAGTGGTGAAATCTCGAGCGGGTCGTTCCAGGACCTCTTCGACGACGCCGGTCACACTTTGATTTCGTCCGTCGAGAACCTCGGCAAACAAGTAAGTGAGCAACTCCACGACATCACTCGGGACGCCAACTTCTGCCATGCCGTCGGAAAACTGTTGCAGTCCAATTCTTTCAAATGACACCGCACGCCCCGACGCCGCCGAAATCGCCTCAACGGCCTCCGCGAAGGTGAGCAACTCCGGACCCGTCACCTCGAGAACTCGGCCGAGGAGGTCGGTTCGAGTCAATGTGGCCACCGCCACGTCAGCGAGATCGTCGACGTCGATGAACGGCTCCCCCACCTCACCGACCGGAAGTTCCAGGTGGCCTTCCCGAATCGGATCGAGTAGATACCCCTCACTGAAGTTCTGGGCAAACCAGCTGGCCCGCACCACAGCCCATTCCAGACCGGTGTCGGCCAGAACCTGCTCGGCTTTCTGCGCCGCCGGTTCACCGCGCCCGGACAGGAGCACCATGCGACGAACCCCTTCGCGGTACGCAAGCTCCGCGAGTTCCTCGATGTGGGTGCTCGATTCCGGCACTGCGAGGTCCGGCGCATAGGTCACGTATGCCGCTTCGACACCGGACATCGCGGGCTGCCACGTCGTCTGATCGTTCCAGTCGAAACGCGTCCCGGATGTTCTCGACGCGATTCGGGTACGGATTCCCACCGCCGTCAGCCTCTGCGCAACGCGCGCACCGGTCTTACCGGTACCACCGATCACTACTGCCGATTGAATGTCGCTTGTTGTCGTCATGTACTCATTCGACCGCGGAGCGTCAATACGATCCATAGTCGAAGGTCGCAAAAACATACGTCAGCGTCTACCGTCGAAACATGGATGCATTGTCGATGATGCTGGCCGGGTCGCGGGCGGAGGGCGCTTTTCTGCTGCGCTCGCTGCTCGATCCACCGTGGTCATTACGTATCGAGGACCACGCACCGATCACCGTGCTGGTTCTGGTTCGCGGCACCGCAGTTGTCGTCTCCGACACCGGACAGACCGAAGATCTCGAGGCCGGCGACATTGCGCTCCTGCGCGGCCCCGATCCCTATACGGTCGCCGATCACCCGGACACCCCGGTCCACGTACTCATCGACGAGGCACAAAACTGCGCCGCAGTCGACGGATCGCCACTCGAGGACATGTCGGTTCTCGGCGTTCGCACGTGGGGCAACTCGACCAGCGGCCAGACCGTCATGCTCACGGGCACATACCGTTTGGACTCCTATGTCAGCCGTCAGATCCTTGACAGCCTGACACCCGTCGCGGTAGTCCGTCGCAGCATGGAAACCACGCCGATGACAAAGCTTCTGGAACAACAAATCGCCGCGGACGGGCCGGGACAGGAAGTGTTGTTGGACAGGCTCCTGGACCTGGTTCTGATCTCGGCGGTCCGTACGTGGTTCGCCGAGAACCCGAATCGATCACCGCGATGGATCAAGGCCTACGAGGATCCCGTCATCGGGCATGCCTTGCGGCTCATACACAATCGGCCGGAACACCCCTGGACGGTCGCGAGCCTGGCCCGGGAGTCCGGCAGCTCACGAGCGGCCTTCGCGCGCCGGTTCACCGGTCTCATGGGGATCGGACCCGTCGGCTATCTGACCGAGTGGCGCTTGTCGGTGGCGGCAGATCTACTCGCAGACCCGGCACGAACGGTGTCCTCGATCGCGCGAGAAGTGGGCTACTCGAGCCCCTTTGCGCTCACAACGGCCTTCACCCGCCATCACGGAATGAGCCCGAAGATTTACCGCCAGACCCGCTGTGCGCCTTTATTAACCGCCCGCGGTTAATAAAGGCGCACAGCAAATACCTCAATGAGCCGAAACCGCCGCCAACTCGCGGGAGCAATGACGAACTCCGCTGAGCGCACCGAGCAGTCCGGCGGCCTTGATCGCCTGGTACCCGCCCACGAGATCGGTGGCCTTGTGCAGACCCAACTGCTGCAACGACGCTGCGGCCAGGCTCGAGGTGTAGCCCTCGGAGCAGACGATTACCCACTCGACGTCGTGGTCGGTGGCCAACGCGAGGTGTGCGCTGCTGGTGGGGTCGAGTCGCCACTCGAGAACGTTTCGCTCGATCGCGAGTGCACCGGGGAGAGTTCCCTCGATGGCGCGCTGCGCCTGCGGGCGAATGTCGACGAAGATCGCGCCGCGATGGAAGGCTTCGGTGAGCTGGAAGACGTACATACGATCGATCTGTGCGCGAGCGTCGTCGAGCATTTGGTCGATGGTCATTTGGTGCCCCCCTCGGGCAGGTCGGTCAGCTCGGTACGGGTGCGACGAAGAGTCCGGTGATCCGTCACTTCGTAGAAGGACATTGCCGTCAGTGGCGGCGAGTAGGCGTGAACACTCAGAGTCGGTGCATCAGAGCTGATTTCGATCGGAGCACCAGGAGCATCCGTCGAACGCACGACATCGTGAACCCAGCCGAGCGGGAAAGAAGCCTGATCGCCGGCGTCGAGCTGGCGTTCCACCAGGGCGTCACCGGCCCAACGGAATTCGGTGAGAGAACCACTGAGGACGGTCAATGCGCCGAACGAACCTGCGTGGTCGTGCAATTCGGTGTTGCGTTGGGGTACCCAGCTGATGAGCCACACATCGACGTCGTCGTCCGCATGCAGGCGAGTGGACCAACGATCGAGCGTCGGGAAGGCGTCGGGAATGAGGTGGTCGAAACGGCCGTCGAGCACGCCGTTCGCTCCCTCGTCGGTCAGTCGCAGCAAATCGGCCGGGCGAAGGCGGGTAGGCAACGACGCACCACTCGGACGGCGTCCGGACGCCCCACGATTAGCGCTACGACCTGCGGAAACAGCACGGTCAGCAGCGAGAGTAGGGGTCAAAACAGAGAGATCTGCAGAATATGTGGATAGCACGAGCTAGCTCCAAGGAATGTGAATTGGTCAAGGCAGGGGTCAGCCTCGACAACACTCCTGAGCACCCATGCAGCGATTCACGAGCACCATTGTGGCATAACTTTTGCAATCGCGAAACTGCTGGAACGAAACCATCGATCAGGCGACCGGTCGTCGACCGGATCCACGACGCGCCTGATTGCGCTCGAAGACCAACCTCAGCCCCTCGAGAGTGAGGTCCCGTTCGAGGTGGTCGATAGTGTCGGATTCGGGAATGATCAGCGGTGCGCTGTCCCCGGTTGCGATCACGGAGACGTCGTCACCACCGAACTCCGGCAGTTCGTCGCGTACGCGGTTGACCAATCCGTCGACGAGGCCGGCAAAGCCGAATACCGCACCGGACTGCATGCATTCGACGGTGTTCTTGCCGACCACCGAACGCGGGCGCACCAATTCGACCTTGCGCAGCGCAGCGGACTGCGACGCCAAGGCATCGGTCGAGATCTCGAGTCCGGGCGCGATGCAGCCGCCCAGAAACTCACCCTTGGCGGAAACGACGTCGACACAGGTCGACGTACCGAAGTCCACGACAATGCACGGACCCTCGTAAAGATGGTGAGCGGCAAGACTGTTGACGATCCGGTCGGCTCCCACCTCTTTGGGGTTGTCCACCAGCAGTGGCACACCGGTGCGAATACCCGGTTCGACCACCACGTGGGGAACGTGACCCCAGTACCGCTCCAGCATCACGCGGATTTCACGCAAGACGGACGGCACTGTCGACAGCGCCGCAACGCCGGTGATCTCATCGACATGAGTACCCAACAGCCCACGGAAGGTCAACGCCAACTCGTCGGCAGTCATCCGAGGGTCGGTTCGCATTCGCCAGTCCTGCAACAGCTTCGAATACTCACCAGTCCCGGAAAACAACCCCAGAACGATATTGGTGTTCCGCACGTCGACCGTGAGCAGCATGGATTACACCAGGCTGGATTCGCGCGAGGCCTCGAGTGTCGACAGCATGCGCGGGGTGATCAGACCCGAACCCTCCGGCGCGTGAGCCGGGTCTGAGCCGAGTTCGATCTGCTTGTTGTCGGCATCGACGAAGACGACGCGCGGGGAGTATTCCTTGACTTCCTGCTCGTTCATCACGCCGTAGGCGATGAGGATGACCAGGTCACCCGGCTTGACCAGATGCGCTGCCGCACCGTTGATTCCGATGACACCGGTTCCGCGCTCGCCGGCGATGACGTACGTCTCGAGACGCGCACCGTTGTCGATGTCGACGATGCACACCTGTTCGCCCTCGAGGAGGTCTGCGGCGTCCATCAGATCCTGGTCGACGGTGACGGAGCCGACGTAATGCAGGTCGGCGTGAGTCACGGTGGCGCGGTGGATCTTCGACTTCATCATTGTGCGAAACATATCCAGGTCCTTACTCGTGAAAAGTGCTCAGTGAGACAGCAGGTCGTCGATGGCGTCGGCGGATGGGTCGGTGTCACGCTCGAGGAACCCGGTTCCCACCGCGACACCGACGTTGTCGATCAAACGGGTGGTTCCGAGCTTGGCGGCCACTAACAGTCGGCCGTCACCTCTCTCGGGCGCGGGGCCCAGATCGACGCCCCGAACCTCGAGGTAGTCGACCTCGATTTCCGGAACAGCTGCCAGAACAGCGCGTGCGGTTTCCAGAATTGCTTCCGCTCCCCCGGACGCCGCGTGTGCACCGGCGATCAGAGCAGCGGACAGCGCGACCGCTGCGGCGCGCTGGCCCTCGTCGAGGTAGCGATTGCGAGAGGACAACGCGAGGCCGTCGAACTCGCGGACCGTCGGAACTCCGATGATCTGTACGTCGAAATTGAGATCCCACACCATCTGACGGATGAGCGTCAGCTGCTGGTAGTCCTTCTCACCGAAGTAGGCGTGATTGGGTGCCGCGATCTGCAGCAGCTTCGCCACAACCGTCAGCATTCCGGCGAAGTGAGTGGGGCGCGCTCCGCCTTCGAGTTCGCTACCCAACGGGCCCGGCACGATGGTGGTGCGCTGGCCCCGCGGGTACATCGTCTTGGCGCTCGGCGCGAACACCAATTCGACGCCCTCGGCGCGAAGCAGGTCGAGATCCGCATCGAGAGTGCGCGGGTACGCGTCCAGGTCTTCGCCCGCACCGAACTGGAGCGGGTTCACGAAGATGGAAACGATCACGACGGCGCCGGTGACCTTGGCCTGACGAACCAATTCGATGTGGCCGGCATGCAACGCACCCATCGTCGGAACGAGCGCCACCTGACGCCCGACACCTCGCAGTGCCCGCGAGACGCGCCGAAGCCTGTCCGGATCGTGGTGCACCGTCAGTTCGCCGCGCTTGTATCCGCCCTGCAGATCACTCACGACGGTCACCTCCCGTTTCAGTCAAGATGTCGAACAATTCGGTGGGGGCGCCCACCCGCTGGGCCGATCGCAAGGACATCGCCCGATAGCCGGCAGCGAGCTCCGGATCCAGTTCTGTCAGTACGCGCAAATGTGTGTCGACGGCAGCAGCGTCGCCGCGTGCCACCGGACCGGTCAACGCCGAGGGACCGCGTCGTAGCGCGTTGTCCAAGGCTGCCGACAGCAGCGGCTGCAGGACACGCTCGGCCACTCCACCCGGATCTCCGTCGACCAACTGTTGACCGAGCAGCTCGTCACCTTGCAACGACGCTCGCAGCGCCTCGACGGCGTCGACCACGAGCGTGACCAGGTGATTACTGCCGTGAGCCAGTGCCGCGTGGTAGAGCGCTCGGTTCTCCTCGCGCACTCGGACGGGCTCGCCGCCGATCTCGAGGACCAGTGACTGCGCGATCGCGTAACCGATGTCGTCGGCAGCAGTGATTCCGAAGCATGCCGACGACAGCCGTGCGGTGTCCTCGTCGTGACCGGTGAACGTCATCGCCGGATGGATAGCCAAGGGCAGCGCGCCGAGTTCGGTGAGCGGAGTCAGGATCGCGATGCCGTTGGCACCGGACGTGTGGGCGACGAGCGTGCCCGGCTTGACGGCTTGGGTGGCCGCGAGACCTCGCACAAGATCCGCAAGCTGGTCGTCAGGAACGGCAAGAATCAGCAGTTCGGAGCGAGCTGCGACGTCGGCAGCCGGAAGAATTTCGGTATCGGGAAGCCGCTTCACAGCGCGGGCGACCGAGGCACTGGAGACGGCGGAGCAAGCGCTGACAACATGACCGGCTCGCTCCAATGCGGCACCGACAGCTGTTCCGACCCGTCCTGCTGAGACAATTCCTACCGTCAATCGCGCAGGTGCAGGCCCATTAGTGATCCCGAAGGAAGTCACCGGATTCCTCTCGTTCGTTCCAGTCCCGCTCGGCGGGTACCAGACGTTCTGCGTCCGAGGATATCCTTCGCCCGAACCGTCATGCCATGGCCGGGCGAGTGATCTGCGACTCAGTCCTCTCGGCGACGACGTCGACCGGAGCCTTCGGACGGGTTGCTCGAACTCAGGTTCGCCATTATTTCGGCGACGGTCAATCCGTTGGAATGAGCACCGCTCGCGGCATCTTCCGGAGCGGCACGGCGACGACGGCGAGGCTCTGCGTCAGGCTCCGCAGCGGGTTCAGCTTCCGCGACAATCTCGGGAACAACCTCGGGCGCCTCTTCGACGACAGCGTCTTCGATGACGGCGTCTTCGATGTTCGGGGCCTGGGCGGGAGCCTTGACTTCAGGC
The DNA here is from genome assembly GCF_056401575.1 of Rhodococcus sp. P4_E4. Classification (NCBI taxonomy): domain Bacteria; kingdom Bacillati; phylum Actinomycetota; class Actinomycetes; order Mycobacteriales; family Nocardiaceae; genus Rhodococcus; species Rhodococcus sp. P4_E4. Next base: position 82,451 of record NZ_JBFUJB010000031.1, read on the forward strand.
TCGACGGGCGCTACCGGTTCCGGATCCTTCTCCACCGGAACGTCTTTCACCGTTCGTGTCGGCGAGGAACTCACAGTGGAACTCGCTGGGGAACTCGCTGGGGAACTCTTCGGTGCCTGGTTCCCGCTCTGATTCTGCGGCTTCTGCGTCTCTTGTGGCTTCTGCGTCTCTTGTGGCTTCTGCGTCGGTATGACGCGCGGCGCCACGAAGCTGCTGTCGCGCCACGACGTCTCAGCGAACACGACGGTTGTCTCAGCAGTCACCGGATCGTCGTTGGGCGATGCCAAGCCGCCGACGTTCGGTGCCGGTTGGCTGGGTCCGTTCTGGCCGGCGCCGGGAACGTACAACCCCGACGGTGCCGGCTGGTACGCGCCGTACGAACTACCGCCAAGTTCCGGTACTCGCGTGGAATCGGTCTTGAGCGCGGTCTGTTCGGGCAGCAGTCCACCTTCGAACAGTGCTTCGAGGTTTCGGCGCAGCGCCACCAATTCGGCGCGCAGCCCGGCCAGTTCCTCCGCGTCCGCGGTCACCTCACGTCGCACGCGACCTTCGACGCTCAGTTCGTACTCACGTCGAGCCGAAATTTCACGTTCGAGCTGCAGTTCGTACACGGTCTGCAGATCGGCAACCTTGGCTTTGTCCAGTGCCGACTCACGCCGATACTTGGTCATGGCGATAGCGCCGAGGGTGGCTGCCCACAGAGCGACGACCAGTCCCACCCGAAGAAGCTGAACGCTGTTGCTGAAGATCAGAAACAGCGAAGCAATGACAGCAAGTGCCAGAAGAGCAGCAATGATCATCTGGCTCGCGCTGCGCTTGCTTCGGCGCGCAGACTTCGATCGACCAGAATTTGTCATGGTTGCCAGGGTACTTGCCGAGACCGGGGTCGCCACGTACCTCGGTGGGTGATTTGCCGACCAGGCTGTCAGTGCGCGGGCTCGTCAGGTGTATCTTCCGGCGTCTTGCAACAATGTTCGAGCCACAGAGCTGCCGCTACCAGCGCAATTGCGGCGCCCAACCCCACCCACGCGCCCGGCGTGTCGGAGGCTGCGGCCTGCAGAACCGAGCGCTGTGGGATGAGATACACCAGCACTCCGACCCAGACACCGACGGTAGCTGAACCGACCAAAGCGGATGCTTTGGCCAATGCCAGCGCTCGGGCGGCGGTGATGGGATGAAGCTGTCTGAGCCCGTCTCCGACCTGACGGTTCTTGACGCGTGAACGAATGACAAAAGCGAAGACGGCCTCGGCAACGGCCACGAAGTACAGCGACGCTCCCGCATAAACGGGGATGGGCGGCATCGAACCGTAGAACACGCGAATCAGAATCCAGGTCGCCACAGCCGCAACCGCAGCCAGAACCGCGAGTTCACTGATCCGGGTCGGCTTCAAACCCTTGCCTTCTTCGGTCACCGCGCAAGCACCACATCGGTAGTGCGCACACCTTCACGCTCAGTGCGATCGAGGCCGTCGAGAATTTGTGCCACCGACAACTTCTGGCCGTCGACGATCAGCGTCGCGTCAGGCTCGACGTCCAGCCAGGGAACGAGCACGAATGCCCGTAGATGCGCTCGCGGATGCGGAAGGGTGAGCACGGGATCGGAACTGACGACGCCTTCGCAGTCGACCACGTCCACGTCCAGGCTCCGGGGTCCCCAACGCTGTTCGCGCACCCGGTCTGCAGCTTCCTCGAGTGCTTGCGACCGGCGAAGCCACTCAGCGGCGTCGGCCTCGGGATCGTCGACCACCACCACCGCGTTGAAGAAATCCTGCTGCTCGACGCCACCCCACGGCGCCGTCGAGTAGACCGGTGAGACAGCAACGACGGCGCTGCCCAACCCGTCGACAACGGACTGCAGGTGAGCCACGCTGTCGCCGATGTTGGAACCGATCGACAGAACAGCGCGCGTCATGCCGATCTGGTCCGATGTGCGACGACGGCGACGTCCGCAAAAACCAGCGGAATCGGTGCCGACGGTTTGTGGACCACGACCTCGACGCTCTCGACTCGCGAATCTTTCATGACGTCGTCGGCAATCTCAGCGGCGACGGTCTCGATGAGATCGCGCGACGGGCCGGCAACGATGGCTGCGGCGGCTTCCGCCAACTCGCCGTAGTGCAGGGTCTGGGTCAGATCGTCCGACGCCGCGGCGGGAGCCAAGTCCATCCACACGGTGATGTCGATGAAGAAGTCCTGACCGTCACGCTTCTCGTGGTCGAACACTCCGTGATTGCCGCGAACCTTCAGCCCGCGCAATTCGATTCGGTCCCCCATGTCAGGCCCTTTCTCGTCCACGGTTCCAGGCGTCGACCACGGCAATGGCGTCGAGCGAGGCTTGTGCGTCGTGCACCCGAACTCCCCAGGCGCCCTCACGTGCTGCAAGGGCCGAGACCACGGCCGTCGCAGTCTCGCGGCCACCAGGCGGACGGGGATTGCCGTCGGGATCGCTGAGCAGAGACCCCAGGAACCGCTTGCGGGAAGCGCCGACCAGTATCGGGAATCCGGTCGCGTTGAACTCGGGTAGTGCTCGCAACAGGGCCCAGTTGTGGTCGGCGTTCTTCGCGAACCCGAGGCCGGGGTCGAGGATGATCGACGACGAATCGACCCCAGCCTTCAACGCCAGATCGACCTGCGACAGCAGTTCGTCACGGACGTCGCGGACCACGTCGTCGTAGTGATCGGCGCTGCCACGATGGACGTAGTCACCGGCCGAGCGCCAATGCATGAGGATCCAGGGCACTCCGGCGTCGGCCACAACGGATGCCATGTCGGGGTCTGCGCGACCGCCCGATACGTCGTTGACGATGCCTGCGCCCGCTTCGATCGCGGCGGCGGCCACGGAAGCACGCATCGTGTCGACGCTGACGCGAATTCCGGCTGCCACGAGTTCTTCGATCACCGGGGCAATACGGTCCGCCTCGAGTTTCGGATCGACGCGGGTGGCTCCGGGGCGCGTCGACTCGCCGCCGACGTCGACGATGTCGACGCCTATGCGTTGCAGTTCGAGCCCGCGAGCGATCGCCGCGTCACGATCGAGAAATTGACCACCGTCGGAAAACGAATCGGCGGTGACGTTCAGAATCCCCATCACGACCATCCGGGCCGGATCGCTACCTGCAACGGGAGCCGCGGACATCTCGCTCACTTACGAAGGATGAGGTCCAGCGCTTCGGACCGTGAGGCCGCGCTGGATTGCAGGAGCCCACGAACCGCAGACGTGGTCGTGCTGGCTCCAGGCTTGCGGATACCGCGCATCGCCATGCAGAGGTGCTCGGCTTCGATGACGACGATGGCTCCACGCGGGTCGAGCTTGCGCATCAAAGCATCCGCGATCTGGCTGGTCAGGCGTTCTTGAACCTGCGGACGCTTGGCGTAGAGATCGACGACGCGCGCGAGCTTCGACAAGCCGGTGACCTTCCCCGACTTTCCCGGGATGTAGCCAACGTGAGCAACACCATGGAAAGACACCAGGTGGTGCTCGCACGTCGAGAACATCGGAATGTCTCGCACGAGCACCAATTCCTGGTGACCCTCGTCGAAAGTTGTGTTCAACGCGTCGTCGGGCTCGGAGTACAGACCCGCGAAGATCTCCTTGTACGAGCGCGCAACCCTGGCCGGCGTATCGAGCAGACCTGGGCGCTCCGGATCTTCACCGACCGCGATCAACAATTCCCGTACGGCAGCCTCTGCCCGCGCCTGATCGAACGGGCGGCCCGTTCCGAGCGACACCAGTTCACTGGCCACATCATTCACCGACAACCGAACTCTCCTCGAGAATTGTTCACAGGTCCCCCGCCGCAGAGCCTAGTGGCGCAAGGTCAGCGGGATCCGTCCGGTCCGTCCCAGCGAGCGGTGCTCGGGCCGTCGTCCTCAGCCGAATGATGCGGCGGCGGAGTCTGCGGCTGTTCCGGTGCGGGGCTCTGCCACTGGTTTTCGCCGGTCGGGTTTCCCCGGTTCGGATCGGCGAAGGGTCCACCGTCCGGGTACTGCACCGGGTAATCGGGCTGCGCGGGGTAACGACGGCCGGGGTGCGACTGCTCGGGGTACGCCTGCTGTCCCGGATGCGGCTGACCGTACTGCCCCTGATCGGGCTGGGGCTGACCGTGTTGGGGCTGACCGTGTTGGGGCTGACCGTACTGGCCCTGCGACTGGTTCGGCGGGGTCGGATTCTGTCCACCGGTGTACCCACCCGACTGCTGTCCGGGGTACGTCGGCGACGGGTTCTCACGCGGAGGCCAACCCGGTGCCGACCATCCGGCGGGCGCTCCGTAATCGGGTGTTCCCGGTTGCGGCGTCTGCTGCGGGGCACTCGGCTGCGGGTACGAGGGCTGTGCGTAGCCGTTCGAGGGCCCCTGGTTGCCGTTGTTGGGGAGACCACCGTTGTTGGGGACACCGCCGTTGGGTGCACCGCTGTTGGGTGCGCCTGCCTTGACGAGAACAGGTGCAGCAGCGGGCTCCGGCCACGTTTCGCCGCGCTCGATCGCGAGTTCGCGAGGAGTCTTCACCGGCGGACGATCCGAAGGCGTGCGCCCACCGAAATCGTTGAAAGCCGTGATACGCGGACGCTTTTCGACGCCGGCAAGGATCTTCTCGAGGTCCTTGCGAGTCAACGTCTCACGCTCGAGCAGTTCGGTAGCGATGAGGTCGAGCGCATCGCGGTACTCGTTGAGGATGGCCCACGCTTCGGTGTGCGCCGCCTCGATGAGGTTGCGCACCTCCTCGTCGATTTCGCGAGCGATCTCGTGCGAGTAGTCGGACTGAACGCCCATCGAACGGCCGAGGAACGGATCCCCGCCCTCCTGTCCGTAGCGAACCGCGCCGAGCTTGGCACTCATGCCGTATTCGGTGACCATCGCGCGTGCGATCTTGGTCGCCATGTCGATATCGGACGACGCTCCGGTGGTGGGCTCGTGGAACACCAGCTCCTCGGCGGCGCGTCCACCCATTGCCATGACGAGACGAGCGATCATCTCCGAACGCGTCATCAAACCCTTGTCGTCCTCGGGCACGGTCATCGCGTGACCGCCGGTGCGACCGCGAGCGAGGATCGTGACCTTGTAGACCGGCTCGATGTCCGGCATTGCCCAAGCAGCCAGCGTGTGACCGCCCTCGTGGTACGCCGTGATCTTCTTCTCGTGCTCGCTGATGATGCGACTCTTACGCCGCGGTCCACCGACAACACGGTCCACCGATTCCTCGAGCGAGGCTTCGGTGATGACGGTTCCGTTTTCGCGTGCGGTGAGCAGCGCAGCCTCGTTGATGACGTTCGCAAGATCGGCACCCGACATTCCGACGGTCCGCTTCGCGAGGCCTTCGAGATCGGCGTTGGGATCGATCGGCTTGCCCTGCGAGTGAACGCGCAGGATCGCACGGCGACCGGCGAGGTCGGGAGCGCCGACCGGAATCTGGCGATCGAAGCGTCCCGGACGCAGCAGTGCTGGGTCGAGGATGTCGGGGCGGTTGGTTGCGGCGATCAAGATGATGCCGGTGCGATCACCGAAGCCGTCCATCTCGACGAGCAACTGGTTGAGCGTCTGCTCGCGCTCGTCGTGTCCGCCGCCCAGGCCTGCGCCGCGCTGACGACCGACGGCGTCGATCTCGTCGACGAAGATGATGCAGGGGCTGTTCTGCTTGGCCTGCTCGAACATGTCGCGAACACGCGAGGCACCGACACCGACGAACATCTCGACGAAGTCCGAACCGGAGATGGTGAAGAACGGGACGCCGGCTTCGCCTGCGACAGCGCGAGCGAGCAGCGTCTTACCGGTTCCGGGAGGGCCGTACAGCAGCACACCGCGCGGAATCTTGGCGCCGAGCGCCTGGTAGCGAGCCGGGTTCTGCAGGAAGTCCTTGATCTCGTACAGCTCTTCGACAGCCTCGTCCGCACCGGCGACGTCGGCGAACGTGGTTTTCGGCATGTCCTTGGTGAGCTGCTTGGCCTTCGACTTACCGAATCCCATGACTCCGCCGCGACCACCGCCGCCCTGCATCCGGTTCATGACGAAGAAGAAGATGCCGAACAGAATGATCATCGGCAGCACGAACAGAAGGATCGACGTCAGCCAACTCTCCTGAGTGACCGTCGTGTTGAACTTGTCCGCTCCGGCGCCTTCGACCTTGTCGAAGATCTGCTCCGACGCACTCGCGGGGTACTTCGCCAGGATCTGCGTCTTACCGTCGGTGGCGTCGTTGCCGTTCTTGAGCCACAGACGAACCTGCTGCTCACGGTCGTCGATCTGCGCCGACTCAACGTTCTTGGCGTCGAGTTGGGATATCGCGACCGAGGTGTCGACGGTCTTGAAGTCGCGGGTGTCGTTGCTGAAGTAGCTGAAGGCATAGATCACCAACAGCACGACGGCTACGAGTAGCACGTTACGGAACACAGTCTTACGGTTCATACAGGTCGGCCGATGTGGCCGGTCCTTTCGAGAGTGCGGGTCTGCCAGGTCGCCTTCCGGCTGCCAACCGGACACCTGCAGGTTACCGCGATCGGCCCCATCGATGCCCGCCAGCGGCCGTGCCGCTTGGTTGGAACGGTCGTCACTGTGTTCAACGTGCGCATTACCGATCAGGTTCCCGGGCTACGTCGCAGCACAGTTTCCTGTGAGCGAACATGCTCATAGTGGTTATCGTGCGCTTTTCCGACGCTCGTCCGTCGTTATTCGTCAGGCCGTTTCGGAGAGGATTCCCGCAACAGCGTCAGCGGCGCCCGATTGGTCACCGTCGATGATCCGGTGCGCGAGCTGATCGAGTCGCGCAGACAGTCGCGCCGAGGACTCGGGCACGTCTGCCTGCTTGGCGATGGTGTCGTCGAGATCAGCCAATAAGCCGCCGCCGGCCAGGTGCCTGACGCAGCGCCATGTCTCGGCGAAGTTTCTCGCGGTCCCGTCGTCGGTCAACATCGCGACCCGAAGCGCAGCGTTGGGATTCGACGCCGCCGCCCGAGCCAGGCCGGCCATGATCGCTTCCCTGGCAGCAGTCAGTTCGTCGACGGTTCGGTCTTGCAACCGCACTCCCGAGTCTGCAGACCTACCCGCGTCGGGCGTCGGAGCTTCGCGAATCACCGCACCGTTACCGTGCTGGATTTCGACTCTGCCCCGAATCTCGAGGGCCACGAGCGCTTGAGCCAGCGACGCTCGACTCACGCCGAGTTCGGCAGCCAGGCTGCGTTCGGGAGGAAGCCGATCGCCGGGCGAAAGGCCTTGAGCCTCGATGAAATTCGAAATGTGCTCGGCCAACTGCTCATACAGACGCGGACGCTTCAATCGTCCGGGCAGGCCCGAGCGCGAGCCGGGCGATGACGTCGAATTCATGCCTCGGAGTGTACTTGACAAATGGAGCAGTGGCAGAGAGGCTAGGCCAATTCCAAGTGATGCAGACCACAAGCTGGTCGCGAACGGATTGAGAGTTCGATGGCAAATGTCATAGCCCTGTCAGTACTTGTCCTGGTGTTCGTCATATCCACCGTGAGGTCGGTGAACATGGGTGCGCTTGCCCTGGTGGCTGCCTTCGTCGTCGGAACACTGGTCTTCACCGTCGATACCAGCGAGATCCTCGACGGCTTCCCGGCCAGCCTCTTCGTCATCCTGGTCGGCGTCACCTATCTGTTCGCGCTGGCAAGAAACAACGGCACGGTCGACTGGATCATTCACGCGGCGGTCCGGGCGGTCAGAGGACGAGTGGCCCTCGTGCCGTGGGCGATGTTCGCGGTGTGCGCGGCAGTCACCGCCATGGGCGCGGTCAGTCCCGCTGCCGTCGCCATCATCGCGCCCGTGGCGATGGGCTTCGCCACCCGCTACCGGATCCACCCCATGCTGATGGGCTTCATGGTCGTCCAGGGCGCAACGGCGGGCAGCTTCTCCCCTATCGGAATCTTCGGTGTGATCACCAACGACGTCATGCGCCAGAACGGCCTCCCGTCCAGCCCGGCCTTGCTGTTCGTCTCAACCTTCGCAGCCGCGGCCGTTGTTGCCGCAATCGCGTACGTCTCGTTCGGCGGTCGCGCATTGATTGCACGCGGCGCCTCGGAGCGCGTGCTCGTCAGCGCAGTCGGCAACGCGTCGGGCGGTGGCGACACCATCACCGGTTCGGGTTCCGGCGACAGCTCGAAGGGTGGCGGCAAGTCCTCGGGTGGGACCGCTCCGCACGAGGGAGCACTCAATCTCGAGCGGCGACTCACCCTGCTCGGGCTGGCATCACTTGCACTCGGCGCCTTGGTCTTCGACCTCGACGTCGGATTTACCGCACTGACCGTCGCGGTACTTCTCACCCTGATCTTCCCGGCCTCCGCCCGCGGAGCCGTCGACAAGATCAGCTGGGGCACCGTCCTCCTCATCGGCGGAATCGTCACATACGTGGCCCTATTGCAGAACCAAAACACCGTCCAGTGGCTCGGGGATTCGGTAGCTCACGTGGGCATTCCACTTCTCGCGGCGTTCCTGATCTGTCTGATCGGCGCGATCGTGTCGGCGTTTGCATCCACCACCGGAATCCTCGGTGCACTCATCCCTTTGGCAATTCCCTTCCTCATGACCGGCCAGGTCAATGCAACCGGCCTGGTTATCGCACTGGCAATCTCGTCGTCTCTGGTCGATTGCAGTCCGTTCTCGACCAACGGCGCGCTGGTGGTGGCGAACGCCGCTCCGGAAGAACGCGACGTGGTGTTCGGGCTGACGATGCGGTGGGGCATGACCATCATGGTGGTGACGCCGATTCTCGCCTGGTTGCTGTTCGTTGTTCCCTGGTCCGTCTGAATCTTCGCTCAAAGAAAGGGAACTCGCGATGAACAGCGAATCCACACTTCTGCGCTCCCTCGACCCCCGCATCTTCGACGATCACGGAGCGGCGGTCAGTTTCGGCGAAGGCGCGACCCTCTCTCGCGCCGACTTGTTGGCCGCCGCCACCGCGGTCGCCGATCGAATCCACGGTGCACAGCGAGTGGCAGTACAAGCCGCCGCCGGCCTCGAGACAGTGGTCGCCGTCGCCGGCGCGCTGATCGCCGGTGTTGCCGTGGTCCCGATCCCACCGGACTCCGGCCCGCTCGAACGTCAGCACATCATCGCCGATTCCCAGGCCGAACTGATACTCGGAGACGGACCGTCGGATTCGAGTATCCCGTTGATTCCCATCGATATTCACGCGCGATCTGCGACGTCCTATCCCGAACCGAGCGCGGCAGCTACCGCACTGATCATGTACACCTCAGGAACCACCGGAGCGCCGAAAGGCGTCGTCCTCTCGCGAGCAGCGATCGCAGCAGATCTCGACGCACTTGCCCACGTGTGGAATTGGACTCCGGAGGACACACTCGTCCACGGACTGCCCCTCTTCCACGTCCACGGGTTGATTCTCGGCGTGTTGGGCGCATTGCGCGTCGGTTCACCGCTGATTCATACCGTCAGACCAACTCCGGATTCGTATGCCGCAGCGGGTGGCTCGTTGTACTTCGGTGTTCCGACCGTCTGGTCACGCGTGTGCGGTGATCCCTCGGCGGCAGCAGCATTGCGATCCGCGCGCTTGCTCGTGTCCGGAAGTGCACCACTTCCGGTTCCATTGTTCGAGCGGATGAAATCGCTGACCGGATTGGCTCCCGTCGAGCGCTACGGAATGAGTGAAACCCTCATCACCGTCAGCACGACGCACGACGGCGAACGTCGCCCGGGTTGGGTCGGGCACGCCGTTCCGGGAGTCAGGACGAGGTTGCGCGGCGAGAACGGCGAATTGTCGGCGCACGACGGAGAGCAGCTTGGGCAACTGGAAGTTGCGGGAGCCGTGCTCTTCGACGAGTACCTCGGGAACCCCTCGAAGACAGCGGAATCCATGACCGAGGACGGCTGGTTCCGCACCGGCGACATCGCGGTGATCGACGACAGCGGATTCCACCGCATCGTCGGCCGCGAGTCGGTCGACATGATCAAGTCCGGTGGATACCGCATCGGTGCAGGCGAGGTGGAACAGGCACTTCTGGCATACCCCGGCGTTCGCGAGGCCGCCGTCGTCGGTGTGCCGGACGACGATCTCGGCCAGCGCATAGTCGCATTCATCGTCGGAGATGTAGCCGACTGCGCGGTGGTTTCGGACTTCGTCGCCGAATCGCTGTCGATCCACAAGCGCCCTCGTCAGGTTTGTCTGGTGGACAGCTTGCCCCGCAACGCTATGGGCAAGGTCCAGAAGAAGCTGCTGACGCTCTGAAGGCAAGCCTCTTCCATCGAAGCGCGCTCGGTCACTGTCGGGTCACCACGACGGCGGCGTCAGCCATCCGATCGTGGAAGCCGCGGACGTCCGGTGCGCTACTGATCGAAACGATGATCGCGATCGAAATAGCGACTGTTACAAGAGAACCGAGAATGCTCGCGACACTGCCCAACGACATCGAATTCAGCATGCCGACGAGCTCGTCACCACTACCGAGCATGGCCAACGCCGAAACAGCCGATCCGAAGTACATGGGGATCACGAATGCATTCCGTTTGAAGGACTGCGCCAAGGCCGGACGTGCACCTCCTACCGAGCGAACCCCTATTCCGAGGGCGAGTTTGCCCAGCGTTACCCCGAATGCCGACTCTCCCCATACGAAGTACACGATCGAACCGATCCCGATCAGCAGGCCGATCAGACCCGAACTTGTCCGGTAGGAATCGAAGTCGAATCCGTTTCCGAGCGTCGCGGTGGAGATCATTCCGCCGACGACCGACACAACTGCGAGAATGGCAAAATCGATGAACCGCGCGGCAACTCGTATCCCCGCGCCGGCCGGCCGAAACCCACCAGGCAGGAGTGGAACGCCGGTCGGCCCATACCCCGGGTTCGGTTGCGGCACGGCAAATTGCGGCACGGCCGGTCGTGGTGCGGACGGTTGCACAAGGTCGCCACTGGAGTGGGCCTCCGGTCCGCTCGAAATGAACGTCTCGGTCGCAGGTTCGGGTTCGGGTCCGAGTAGACCGAATTGCCCAGCAGCCCTTCGGTCCAATGCCGCATCCACAGCCGGATCACCCAGCGCTTCGAGCCACGTCACAAGATCGTCGTACGTCGACGGATTCGCAGCGATCGCCGGCCGCAACTCCGGCGAACTCGATGCGATCTCG
>NZ_JBFUJB010000032.1:0-57451 GCF_056401575.1 Rhodococcus sp. P4_E4
CCAACACGGCAGATCCGATTCCGGTGCCGAAGGTCAAGAGGATCACGACGCCGGAGGTGTCCTTGCCCGCGCCGAACGAGTCCTCGGCAATTCCGGCGGCGTCGGCGTCGTTGAGGACGGTGACTTCGCGCCCGCCCAGAGCCTTGCCGAAGAGCGCGGCCGCGTCGGTGTCGATCCAGGACTTGTCGATGTTCGCGGCGCTGCGCGCGACGCCGCCGGTCACGACAGCGGGCAACGTGATGCCGACCGGACCGGTCCACTTGGCTTGCTCGACGATCTCGGCCACAGTGCCCGCGATCGCATCGGGAGTGGACGGCTGCGGGGTCAGGATCTTGATGCGGTCACCGATCATTTCCCCGGTGCTCAGGTCGATCGTGCCGCCCTTGACGCCGCTGCCGCCGACGTCGATCCCGAAACCTGTGGTTGTCATCGTCCTGCGCTCCTGAGTGTCGAATTCGAGGTCACGATCTACCGTTGCAAACACTAACCCGAACGAGGACTCGGGCGCGTGCGACTCCAGGCGTTCGAGTGGTGCCCCTCGGTAGAGATGTGTTGCGATGGTCCGGTGCGCCCTTCAGAAAGAACGTTGCCCGACTTTTCCGCCGATTCTCTGGACCCCGCACAATTGCGGGCAGTTGCCGTAGCCGTCGCCGAACGCGCAGCCGAACACGTCCGCGTGCGGCGGCCCGAGGTATTCGGCCTGGTGGGTTCCGGTGCCTCCGAGGGTGGTTCGGTTGCTGCGAAGAGCACGCCGACCGATCCCGTCACGGTGGTCGATACCGAAACCGAACAGGTGATTCGCGACCTTCTGGCGCAATTGCGCCCTGCAGATTCGATCTTGGGTGAGGAAGGTGGCGGAGACACCGACGATTCCGCGGGAGTTCGATGGGTTGTCGATCCCATCGACGGCACGGTGAATTTTCTCTACGGAATCCCCGCGTTCGCCATTTCGGTGGCCGTACAGATCGACGGGATCTCAGTGGCCGGGGCTGTCGTCGACGTGTCGCTGGAAACAACGTATTCCGCGCACCGGGGCGGCGGCGCAACCATGGCCACGGCCGACGGCGTCGTCAGCGAACTGCACGCCAATGAGGTGACCGAACTGTCAATGGCTTTGTTGGCCACCGGTTTCGGCTACGGAGCGGATCGCCGAAAGGTGCAGGGCACCTTGATCGGGCAGATCCTGCCGCAGGTTCGCGACATCCGACGCATAGGTTCGGCTGCTTTGGATCTGTGCATGGTTGCCACCGGCCGGGTCGACGCTCACTTCGAGCACGGGCTGAGTCCGTGGGACTGGGCCGCGGGCTCCCTGATCGCTTCCGAAGCGGGCGCCGTGATCAACGTCCCGGCGCCCAATTCCACTTCGGCCGACGGAGATGTCGTCTATGCGGTGGCTCCGGCGATCGCCGAGCAGTTCGCGCACATGCTCAGTTCGATCGGCGCAGATCAGCCGATTCCGAGCTGAGGCCGAACCGGGTTTGTCAGCAGCGCGCCGTGCGCGCTGCTTTGAGCAGTGCGATGTCCATCGGAGCGACTTCGGCGTTTGCGGGCTGCTCGGCCAGAGCATGCAGGATCGCGGTGGCGTCGGTGTTAGGGGTCAGGGCGCCCTTGTTGTAGGTGCCGAGAGCCAGGTCGACGGTGTCGTCGCCGCGGCCGTCCTGGACCAGTTCGGCGCAGGGGGCGACCAGCCAGACGGAACTGGCGGCGGCGAGGCCGTTCGCTCCGAAGCGGATCTGACCCTGGCACTCCATGTTCTGGTCGACGTAGACGGGGTCGTTTCCGACCTGGACGTCCGGCGCGCTGGAGAAGCCGAACTCGCTCAGTTGCGCTGCCACCTGGGCGGCCTGACCGTGTTCGCCGTTGGCGTTGAACACACGAACCTTGGTGGCCGCCAGGGGAGCGGGATCCACGTCGAGCAGCTTCGAGCGGTCGACGACGGTTCCCAGCGGTAGTGGCGCCGCTGCCGAGGGATCGGAGGAAGGCTGCGGGAGGTTGCAGGCGACGGTGTCACTGACTTCTGCCTCGGCGCTCAGGATGCGGACCCACAAGACACTGCCGATCAATGCGAGTACCGCGAACACGGCGATCACCGGCCACGCGCGCCGACGGCGGAACGGACGTCCCTGGTCATCGGTAGAGCTGCCTTCGGTGATCAGAGAAACCACGGTATCCCTCGACTTTCTTGACGAAACTTCTACTTCGCCATCGGGCCGAGCGGCGCCGGCATGACGTTCGGTGCCTACCTTAGAGGGCTTGTGTGACGACACAGCCGAGGCGCGGCTCGACGCGTCGGGCCGCTGGCGATCGCCCAACGGTAGTTGGGCAACTAGCGGGCAGTTTCTACCCGGATCCGGTCTGAAAATGTCGCCGAAAGGTCACAGCTTGCTCTTGCCTTGGTGACAATTCGCAGTCATTTTTCGGAAATTTCCGATTCGGTTACTACTTTCGTGCTCACGTCGGCTACTGTCTGGCGGCCCAGGTCGTTCAACTGGGCATCGGCCGGACGCCGAAATGACAACCAAATGAGGCGCAGATCACGTTCTCGGAAGGAACTTCCGGGCACTAATTCCAGTCCTGCAGCGTTATGCAGCGACAGGGAATGATCTGGATGCCACGGCGGTTTCCATGCGCATCAAGGATCTACCGGATTCTCGGCGCACACGGGACCGGGATACACGAAGAGGATGGGGTAGACGAGATGGCAACTGACTACGACGCACCGAGGCGTACAGAGTCCGACGAGGTTTCGGAGGACTCTCTCGAGGAGCTGAAGGCGCGACGCAACGAAGCGCAGTCAGCCGTCGTCGACATCGACGAGACGGACACCGCGGAGTCCTTCGAGCTGCCGGGTGCCGACCTTTCCGGCGAGGAACTCTCGGTTCGAGTTGTTCCGAAGCAGGCAGACGAGTTCACGTGTTCGAGCTGCTTCCTGGTTCATCACCGCAGCCGCCTGGCCAGTGATGCCAACGGGCAGCTCGTATGCATGGACTGCGCTGCCTGATCTCCCTTCCCGGTGGTCGACCCGTCAGCTCGCGGGTCGACCAAGGGTCGGGAAGTACTGCTTTGCTGTGACCGCGCTGGTCAGCGATCCAGCGCAGCCAGCAGATCAGCGGGACGACGTGTGCTCACGAGCCAGTACGGCGTGGGATCCTCCGGGTCGTCGAGCACGATCAACACCATTGTCTTGACCCATGGGCGATGTTGGACGAACGCCGACGGATCGAGTTGGCGCCCCATCGCCGCACTCTTTGCGGAAGCCGGCACTGCTGCCGCCCGCGAAATCAGTTCGACCGGCAGGTGGGCTCGACCCACGTGCAGTTCTTTCACCCCTGCTGTCTCCACCACCTCGACGCGCATCCGACTGAGCCAGAATGCCGCCCAGATCGGGATGGGGAGCAGTACGACGTACGCCAGGTACGAGAGAAGCCCCGGGCGGCCCATGTGGACCTCGGCCGCGAGGAGTCCGGCTACGGCCAACCCGGCGATCCACCACCAGATCGGCACCCACAGGCGCTCGGAGAACAGCGTCGTGGACGGGGGCGTTGTGGTGGCGACGTCAGGTCGAGATGTTTCGGGCACCTGTCAAGGATAGTCCGTCGCTACGAGTAGTCTTGGCCCACGTGAGCGACCATCTCTCCATCGCCTTGAAGCGACTGGATCCAGACCTGCCCGTTCCACAGCGTGCGCATCCCGGAGATGCGGGTGTGGATCTGTGCTCCACCAGCGACGTCACCATCGAACCCGGCCATAGAACACTGGTCGGAACGGGGATCGCGATCGCGTTGCCGGTGGGCACCGTCGGGTTGATCCATCCGCGTTCCGGACTCGCAGCCAAATCGGGACTGTCGATCGTTAATGCGCCCGGAACCGTGGACGCGGGATACCGGGGCGAACTCAAGGTCTGCTTGATCAATCTCGATCCGGCCACAGCCATCGACATCCGCCGCGGTGACCGAATCGCTCAGCTCGTGGTTCAACGAGTCGAACTTCCGGTTTTCGAGGAAGTCGAGTCGCTGGACGACACGACCAGAGGAACCGGAGGCTACGGTTCCAGCGGCGGTCACGCGATACTCGATACCGATGCGCCTGGCGCGGTCGTCGGAGAGGGAGTCTGAATCATGTTCGGACGCAAGAAGAAGACAGACGTCGACGAGGAACCCACCAGCTTCTTCGGTGACGAGAACGACGAGTCGGTGGAGATCGACGAGGTCGAAGACGATCTCGACGTCGCCGGCGACGAGTTCGGTGACGAATCGGAAGGCCCTTACGACATCACGGAGATCGATTCCGACGATCCGACGGCAGGCCGTGACGGTCAGCGCCTGGATCTCGGTTCCGTTCTGGTGCCGATGCCGACCGGCGGACAGTTGCAGGTCGAGATGGCACCCAACGGTTCGCCGCAGGCCGTGCACCTGGTCACCGAACATGGCCGCATCACGGTTGCTGCATACGCCGCCCCGAAATCACCCGGTCAGTGGCGTGAGGTCGTTGCCGAGCTCGCGCAGTCGCTTCGCGACGACAATTCTGCGGTGAGCGTCGAGAACGGCCCTTGGGGCCGGGAACTGGCTGCCGTGACGGCCAACATGGACCTGCGGTTCATCGGCGCCGACGGTCCGCGGTGGATGGTCCGCTGCGTGGTTGCGGGTCCGAGCGGATCCACCGCCGCGAACACCCCTTTGGTGGCAATCGCACGCGACATCCTGCGCGACACCGTCGTCAACCGAGGATCAGAGCCGCATCCGGTGCGGACACCGCTGCCCGTCGTGCTCCCGCAGGTACTCGCCGAGCAGCTGGCGGCCGCACACGAGCAGCAGTTGGCAACAGCGCAGCAGCAACAAGTCGCCGCCCAGCAGCAACAGCAGTCAGCTCCGCCCGCTCCGCCGTCACCTCCAGCGCGACCGACCCCGCCGCCGCGTAGCGGCGAATCCGGTTCTGCCATGCAGCAATTGGGTCAATAGCAGGTTTTCTTTCAGGCGCTCGCGGTGGTATCGGATTCGATCGCCGCGAGCGCTTTGATGCAGGTGGACCCGAGAACCGCGGGGTCGCGCCCGATCATGTCGAGCGTCGTCGTGGCGACTGCGCCGCGGGGGAGTGCATTCGCCCAGGCCTGCGCCACTGCCGCGGGATGAACCGGATCGTCCACCGCCGAAGCGATGCCGACCGGAATGCCCACCGCCTGTAACGCGCTCTCGCTGAGCGAGTGGTACGACGCCGCCTCGTCGAGCGCGGCCGGGAGATCGGGCCATTGAGAGCGCCAGGAGCGCTCGAGTTCGGCTCCGAGCCACGCCGGACTCGACGCGAGCATCGCTGCGATCACCGCCTCCAATCCTTCGGAGCGCAGTTGTGCTGCGGTGAACCTCGCGCTCGCTGCAGCGGGTGCGTCGTCCGCCGACCCGATCCAGGCCGGAAGCGCTGCCAACACACTCACGGTTCTATCGGGGTTCTCGGCGGCCCACTGGAGCGCCACGGCGGCCCCGATCGAGACGCCTCCGACGATGATTCGGCCGTGTGTGTCCGCGGCTCGGTCCATCGCGTCCAGATAGCCGTCCACGACACGCCGAGGGTCCGGTTCAATTGCGACGATGCGCACACCCAGAGCCGCTAGCGGCGCCCGGAATGCGCGGTCTGCGAAGTGGGCGTCAGAGCCTGTACCTGGGAGAACGACGGCAACGGTCGCCGATTCTGAGTTCTGCATCTTTTGATCTTGCCCGGTGCCCCCGAGACGCGGACTGACCGGTGTGGTTACACGCTCGTAATGGGTCTACAGTGGCGATCACACAGCCCTTCACGTGACGCGAAACCCTTGCGTCACACATGTTCGCAGGAGCGCGCAATGGCACCCGCCGCCGCAGGATATTTTCGTCGACTGACCCAGCGTCTGACCGAGGACGTCGACCAGTTGGACGCCCAGGAGATGGCCGAGTCCAACAAGGCTTCCGGAGGTCAGAAGGCCTGCGATTGTCGTCGCGGTGAAGAAGTCACGATGGTGGGCCGACTCCGCAGCGTCGACGCGTGTCCCAAGTCGGGAAATGCCAGCATCGAGGCCGAGTTCTTCGACGGCACCGAGGTGATCAATCTCGTCTGGATCGGGCGTCGCCGGATCCCGGGAATCGAGACCGGTAAGACCCTGCTGATCCGCGGTCGTGTGGGCGAGCGTGACGGTCGCAAGGCGATCTTCAACCCTTACTACGAACTGCGCGGCGAATAGGCGCGTTTCCCGCATTTACCGTGCAACTCGGTGACTGTGGCACCCTCGACAGGTGACTGAAACACAACAGCGATCGGTAATCGACCAACTCGGCGGGCTGAGTGGTCTGATCTATTCGTCTTTGCCGATTCTGATTTTTGTCCCGGTCAACAGCATCTGGAACCTCACCGCGGCAATCTGGGCCGCATTGGGCGTCGCTGTCGCTATCGCGGCCTGGCGCCTTTTCCGCAAGGATTCCCTCCAACCCGCAATTTCCGGGTTTCTCGGAGTCGGAGTTTCCGCGTTCATCGCCTATCGCACCGGCGATGCCAAAGGATATTTCCTCTTCGGTATCTACACGAGCCTCGCCTACGGTGCGGTCTTCCTGATTTCCATCCTCGTGCGCTGGCCGCTCGTCGGAATCATCTGGGGTTATCTCAACGGGCACGGCAATCTGTGGCGCAAGCACAGCTCCGCCGTCCGGCTCTACGACATCGCGACGGGGGCGTGGGCGCTGGTCTTCGGTGCACGGTATCTCGTTCAGTCACAGCTCTACGACACCGACCACACCGGATGGCTCGCAGTCGCGCGTATCGGCATGGGTTGGCCATTGACCGGTTTGGTGCTGCTCGTGACGGTCTGGGCTGTGCGGAAGGCCGATCGCATCGTCGAGCCGGAACCGGTTGTGGAGCCCGAAAGCAGCGAGCCCACCGCAACGGACGCAGGGTCCGAAGAGGTGGGCTCGGTGAATCTGACGAAGCCGCGCGAAGACCGCGATCTCAGCTGATCAGGTCCTGGTACTCGGGGTGCTTGTCGAGAAACTTCACGACGTACGGGCAGACCGGGTGAACCTTGAGACCACGGGCGCGTAGGTCGTCCAGAGCCTGGCGGACGAGAATCGCGGCCAGCCCGAAACCTTCGAAGGCCGGGTATATCTCGGTGTGGTTGAACGAGACGACGTCACCGGACGTGGTGTAGTCCTCGATGCCGGCGAGGTCGCCGTCTGCATGGATCTCGTACCGGCTCTGGGCTGGATTGTCGGTGACTACGGTGTTTTCGGGTGCTTGTGCCATGTGATTCCCTTTCGTCGTCAGTGTGTTCGTCGGTCAATTCTCTAGGCGGAGTGCAACGCGCAACTGATCCTCGGCGTCGACGGCCGCGACGAACAGGAGTTCGTCTCCACCTTCGATGGGATCGTCCATCTGCGGGACGATCACACGCCCACCCCGCAGAATGGTGACCAGTGCGCAGTCCCGCGGAAGTTCGAGCTTCTTGACGGCTTTTCCGGCAAGAGGTGTGTTGTCGGGCAACGTGATCTCGACGAGATTGGCCTGCCCCTGCCGCAGTGTCATCAGTTTGACCAGGTCACCGACGGAGACGGCTTCTTCGACGAGCGAAGCGAGCATCCGCGGTGTCGAGACGGCGACGTCGACGCCCCACGACTCGTCGAAGAGCCATTCGTTGCGGGGATCATTGACGCGGGCGACAACTCGGCGAACGCCGAACTCGGTTTTCGCGAGCAGACTGAGGACCAGGTTGGCCTTGTCGTCTCCGGTTGCGGCGATCACGACCTCGTAGGACTCCATCGACGCGTCCTCGAGGCGGCTGAGTTCGCACGCGTCCGCGTGTACCCACTTCGCCTCGGGCACCGACTCCGGTTCGATGTGATCGAGTTTGCGCTCGATCAGCATGACGTCGTGTGAGCTTCGAATCAGCTCTCGCGCAATGGAGCGGCCTACGGCGCCGGCTCCGGCGATGGCGACCTTCATCGAGAACTTCCAATCACGTTGTAGTGCAACACAGTCGCAGGCTTGTTGTGAGGGGCGGCGTTCGGATCAGTCATCTGCGGCCTCCGTCAGTCGTCACTCGGCGGCGGGTTGCCGGCCAGTGCGATCGCTTCGGCGACGGTTCCCGATACCGCGGCAATGTAGACCTGGTCGTCGGCCTGGATGACGGTCTTGCGATCGGGGAGCACGCCGGTTCCGAATCGGATGATGAAGGCGACTCTCGAACTGGTCGCGCTCTCGAGTAGTGCGATCGGCTTGCCGGCCCAATCCTCGTGCAGGGCAAGTTCGGTAATCGCAACAGTGCCCGAAGGATCGCGCCACTTCGCGGTCTGACTTTCCTTGGTCAGCGTGTGCAGGAAGCGATCCGTCGACCACGGCACGGTCGCGACGGTGGGGATGCCGAGGCGCTCGTAAACGGCGGCACGCTTGGCGTCGTAAATACGCGCGACGACGCGTTCGACGCCGAAAGTCTCGCGTGCGACTCGCGCCGCGATGATGTTGGAGTTGTCTCCCGAGGACACCGCAGCGAAGGCGTCGGCCCGCTCGATGCCCGCCCGGACCAGCACGTCACGGTCGAACCCCATTCCCAGAACCTTGGTTCCCGGGAAGTCGAGATCGAGACGCAGAAACGCACTCTGATCGCGGTCGATGACGGCGACCTCGTGTCCGATCCTGGTCAGAGACGCGGCGAGGGAAGAACCCACTCGACCGCACCCCATGATGACGACATACACGCCCTACTCCGTTCATGGACCCTCATGGCGCGATTGCACGCCGAATCGAACGGTACAGCCCCTCACGGGAAGAGCAAGTACAACGGGCGCCTGCGTGCCGGGTGTCACGACAAAAGGTGAAGTTGGGGCTCTGATGACTCCGAATCGGGCGAGACGGCTTACGCTTTGCACGTGTCTAAGCTCTCGACCGCTACCAAGCGGCTCCTGCTCGGTCGGCCGTTCCGAAGCGACAAACTCGGGCACACGCTGCTACCCAAGCGAATTGCACTACCGGTCTTCGCGTCCGACGCGATGTCGTCCGTCGCGTATGCCCCCGAAGAAATCTTCCTGGTTCTCTCCGTCGCGGGTATTTCCGCGTATGCGTACACGCCCTGGATCGGATTGTCCGTCGCCATCGTCATGGCTGTGGTGGTGGCGAGTTACCGCCAGAACGTCCATGCATACCCGTCCGGTGGCGGCGACTACGAGGTCGCGACGGTCAACCTCGGCCCGACCGCCGGTCTGACCGTCGGTAGTGCGCTGATGGTCGACTACGTGCTGACGGTCGCCGTGTCGATCTCGTCGGCGGCGTCGAACATCGGCTCGGCTCTGCCGTTCGTCGCGCAGCACAAGGTGTTGTTCGCGGTCGCGGCGATCGTGTTGCTGACGGCGGTCAACCTTCGCGGTATCCGTGAATCGGGGACCGCGTTCGCAATTCCGACTTACGCATTCATCGTCGGCATGTTCCTGATGCTCGGGTGGGGGTTCTTCCGGATCTACGTCCTCGGCGAGGACGTGCACGCGGAATCGTCGTCGTTCACGCTCAACGCCGAGGATTCGCATCTGTACGGAATTGCCTTCGCGTTCCTGATCGCGCGCGCCTTCTCCTCGGGGTGTGCTGCATTGACCGGCGTCGAGGCCATCAGTAACGGCGTACCGGCGTTCCAGAAGCCGAAATCGCGCAACGCGGCCACGACCTTGCTGCTGCTCGGGTCGATCGCCATCGTCCTGTTGATGGGCATCATCATCCTGGCTCAGAAGATCGGCATCGTCTACGCACACAATCCGCAGGAACAGCTGGTCGGTGCGCCGGAGGGTTACCACCAGAAGACCTTGATCGCGCAGATCGCCGAAGCCGTGTTCAGTGGTTTCCCGATCGGATTCTTCTTCATGGCGATCGTCACGGCACTGATCTTGGTTCTGGCCGCGAACACCGCGTTCAACGGATTCCCGGTACTCGGATCGATCCTGGCGCAGGATCGGTACCTACCGCGTCAGCTGCACACGCGCGGCGACCGACTGGCATTCAGCAACGGAATCCTCTTCCTCTCCGGTGCTGCGATCGCATTCGTCGTGGTGTTCGGCGCCGAGGTCACCAAGCTCATCCAGCTGTACATCGTCGGCGTCTTCGTCTCGTTCGTGCTCAGCCAGACGGGCATGATCAAGCACTGGACTCGGCATCTGAAGTCCGAGACCGACAAGGCACAGCGGGCCCGGATGCAGCGCTCGCGAGTGATCAATTCGATCGGTCTCGCAATGACCGCCACCGTCCTGATCATCGTTCTGATCACCAAGTTCGCTGCCGGCGCCTGGATCGCCATCGTCGCGATGGTCGCGATCTTCATCGTGATGAAGATGATCCGCAAGCACTACGACAGCGTCGCAGCCGAACTCGAGGAGCAGGAGTGGGACGGCGTACTGCCCAGCCGCACGCACTCGATCGTGCTCGTCTCGAAGTTGCACATGCCGACGATGCGAGCTCTCGCCTACGCGCGAGCCACGCGACCTGACACCCTCGAAGCCATCACGGTCAACGTCGACGAGCCCGACACCCGTGCACTCGTGCGTGAGTGGGAGAAGAGCGACGTGACGGTTCCGCTCAAGGTGATCGAGTCGCCGTACCGCGAAATCACCAAGCCGGTTCTCGATTACGTCAAGCGTGTACGACGCGATGCTCCGCGTGATGTCGTCACCGTCTTCATTCCCGAGTACGTCGTCGGACACTGGTGGGAGCAGATCCTGCACAATCAGAGCGCGCTTCGTCTGAAGAGTCGTCTGCTCTTCCAGCCCGGCGTGATGGTGACCAGCGTTCCGTGGCAGCTGAGTTCGTCGGCAAAGGCAAAGCCGCTGGACATCGAGAAGACCGCAGGCGCCACGCGTCGCGGTTACGACACCGGCGAGAAATGATCACCGGCGAAAAATGATCGGCAACATCGAAATGGCAGGCGTAGTTCGTTGAGTGAGAATTGGACCGGGCAGACCTTCGAGGTCGATCTGGGCAACCCCGGTCACGGCGGGTTCGTCGTCGCCCGGCACGAGGGACGGGTCGTGTTCGTCCGTCACGGTTTGCCGGGGGAGCGGGCGCTGGTCCGGGTGACGGAGGACAAGGGCGGATCGTTCTGCCGCGCCGACGCGATCACAGTTCTCGACGCATCTCCGCATCGCATCGATCCGACATGCCCGATCTCCGGCCCGGGCGGGGCGGGCTGCTGCGACTACTCGCATGCGGATCTGAGTGTCCAACGTGAGATGAAGACCTCGGTCGTGCGTGAGCAGCTTCTGCGACTCGCTCGTGTCGAATCGGACGTCGCGGTAGAGGAACTACCTGGAACCGGAGACGGAACGGGTTGGCGCACGCGAGTCCGGTTGGCGGTGGACGGGCACGGGGTCGCGGGATACCACGCGTACCGGAGCAACCGGATCGTCACGGACCTGCGCTGCACCCAGATCGATCAGAGCGCGTACGACGGTCTCGGCGGTGCGCAATGGGCGCCAGGGAGCGAGCTGCAGGTCGTTCTCGACGCTGCCGGTCAGCGGCACGTCGTGGAAATTGCCGCACCCGCGGTGTCCAAGACGGGACGGCGGACGCCGGGGCGTCGCGGCGCGATGGCACGCCGAGCGGCGAGCGGCGGCCCGCGAAAGACCCGAGTGGCCATCGGATCGGACACAGTGATCGAGCGCGTCGGCAATCGAGAATGGGCGCTGGCCGCGACCGGTTTCTGGCAGGCCCATCGCGGCGCTGCGAACGCGTACTCACAGGTGGTCGGGGAGTGGGCCGGAGCCACTACCGCGGACACGGCGTGGGATCTCTACGGCGGAGTCGGGGTTTTCGCATCCGTGCTCGCCGACCTTGTCGGGCCGTCCGGCGTGGTGGAGTCAGTCGAATCTTCGGCGCGCGCAGTCGCGGACGGGCGGGCAGCTCTGTCCGATCTCGGTCAGGTGCGCTTCCACAGCGCCCGCGTCGAGAACGTCATCGCGGATCTGGAGCGTTCGCCTGCCGTCGTCGTGCTCGACCCGCCACGTGCGGGAGCCGGCCGTCCGGTCGTGGAAGCTCTCGCCGCAACGGGCGCTGAACGGATCGTGCACATCGGGTGCGACCCGGCGTCGTTCGGCCGCGATATCGGTCTCTACCTGGAGCAGGGCTTCAGAATCGGCGGCCTCCGGGCGTTCGACGCCTTCCCTCAGACTCACCACATGGAGTGCATCGCGCTCCTCGAACGCTGACGCGTCCCGAAATCTTTCCCTGAAACGGTGTGACGCTTCTCGCGTTCAGAACAGTTGCTTGCATTACGCAACTAATCGTATAGTTTCGTTCTGCAAGTAGTTTTCCGTTTTCAAGTCACGGCTCGTTCGGGCCGCTCGAATTCAGGGGTAGGCAATGTCGGTACAGCCGGAGACGGCCCAGGCGCTCGTCGACACGATCTTCATGTTCGGCAGATCGCTGCGAGCCGCGGTCACCACCGGTGCAGACAGCCTGCTGCCGCCTGCGCTGGTCAGTGTGTTGTTCATGCTGGCAGCGCGTGGGGAGTGCCGACAGAACGAATTGGCCGTCGATCTATGTGTCAGTCAGTCGTCGCTCAGCCGACAAATGTCGGATCTGGTCGACGCGGGGTATGTCGAGAGAAATCCCGATCCGGCTGACAAGCGGGCGTTCCGCATCCGAGTATCGGAAGAGGGACACGACGTTTTACGGAGAACCACGCAGCGGCGTGCGGCGCGTTTGCGCAACATGCTCGAAGACTGGAGCCAGGAAGAGGCCATGGCCGCAGTGACATCGCTGCAACGTCTCAACGAGACGTTCGGCGCATCGAATCGGCAGGCCTCACCGGCAGTTCCGCACACGGGCGTAGAAAGTATTGGGAGATAAGGCACATGGCAGCAACAGTAGGAGAAACCCGGGCAAGTACCGGAGGTGACGGATCGGCTCGCGAAGCGGGCGCGATGACTCACCGCGAAATTCTCGAAGCACTCACCGGACTCATCGCAGCGCTGTTCACCGCGCTGCTCAGCAGCACCATCGTTTCGACAGCGCTTCCCACGATCATCGGTGAACTGCACGGAACTCAGACGCAGTACGCCTGGATCATCACCACGGCACTGCTCGCCACCGCGGCATCGACGCCGATCTGGGGCAAACTGGCCGACCTTTACAACAAGAAGGTCCTGGTCCAGACCGCGATCGTCATCTTCGTGATCGGCTCGGTCATCGCCGGCGCGGCGCACAATGTTCCGTTGCTGCTCGGTGCACGTGTCATCCAGGGCATCGGCATGGGCGGCCTGACTGCTCTCGTCGTAGCCATCATCGGCACGATCATCCCGCCGCGAGATCGCGGTCGCTACTCCGGATACATGGGTGCGGCAATGGCCGTCTCGATGTCCGGTGGACCGATCCTCGGCGGCGTCCTCGTGGACACTGCCGGCTGGCGCTGGTGCTTCTACGTGTGTGTTCCGTTGGCAGTCATCGCACTGTTCCTGCTTCAGCGCACACTGCACGTCGAGACTGTGAAGAAGGACAACGTCTCCATCGACTGGATGGGCGCCACCTTGCTCACCGCCGGTGTCAGCGTCCTGCTGATCTGGGTTTCGTTTGCCGGTCAGGACGACTACTACGCCTGGTTCTCGAAGGAGTCGGCCTTCTTCGTCATCGGCGGTCTGGCCCTGCTCGGCCTGACGATGTTCGTCGAATCCAAGGTCAAGGATCCGATCCTGCCGATCAAGATCATCACCGAGCGCACAACTGCTCTCGCGATCATCGCCTCGATCGCAGTCGGTGTCGGCCTCTTCGGCGCGACGACCTTCCTGACGCAGTACTTCCAGACCGCACGCGGATTCGATCCCACCGAAGCCGGATTGCTCACCATTCCGATGGTCGCAGGCATGCTCGTCGCCTCCGTCGGCTCGGGACAGCTGATCACCAAGTTCGGTCAGTGGAAGCCCTTCATCGTCGCCGGCGCAGTTCTGCTGCTGGTCGGTTTCGGGCTGCTGTCGACGATCGACCACGCCACCAGCCTCTGGACCATCGGAATCTTCATCGCCATCGTCGGTCTGGGTACCGGCATGTTGATGCAGAACATCGTGCTCGCGGTGCAGAACACGGTCAGCGTCGAGAACATCGGTGCGGCCAGCAGTATCGTGGCGTTCTTCCGCACGTTCGGCGGCGCGATCGGCGTGTCGGTGCTCGGTTCGATTCTTGCGACTCGCGTCAAGACACTGACAGTCGATTCGGTCTCCACCTTGCCGCCCGAGCAGCAGGCAGTAGCTGGAAAGAGCCTCCAGGACGGCCTCGACCTGAGCAATATGCCTGACTTCGTCTCGCAGATCGTTCGGTTCGCCTACGGCGACGCAACAGGACGGATCTTCCTGGTCGCAGCCGTCGTCGCTGTGGTCACGCTCGTGTCGGTCATCTTCATCCCGAACCGTCCGCTGCGCACCACGATCGACATCGCGACTCCTGACGCCGAGCAGAAGTACGAAGAAGAGCGCGAAGAGAAGAACGAAGAGAAGAACCTCACTCGCTGATCCGCATGCCCGGCTGGTCTACCGCCGGCCGCGTCTTCTGAACAGTTCTGTCACGCCATAGCCCATCGAACGCGGACAGAGATCGATTCTTCGATCTCTCCGCGTTCGACGGCTATCGGGGCCGAATCCGCTTTCATCGCCGCGACACGTCCGCGCATCGGCACGATCTGGTCGAAGTCCTCGAGCACCTCGAGAACTTCGACCAGATCTTTATCTGCCAGGTCTGCGAACTGTCTGGCTTTCGATTCGGCTGCCGTCCATGCCAATTCGCGTGCTTTTGTCGCCAGATCGCTGCGGTCGTCGAGGTCGAACTCGAGCCCGTCGAGCCGAATCGCGTCGCCGCCCACCGATACACACGCCGCGATGACGGCGGCGGGGGAGTTGGCCGCTTCCGGCTCCAGTTCTCGCAGTACGACTCGGAAAGTTGTCGATGCGGTGAATCCTGTTGTCTCCTGGCGGCCTCCGTCACTCCAGTGAGTCTGCGGATGGACGCTCAGCCCGGCGGTGGTGAGGTCCGCTCCGCGCACACCGCGCGCGTGCAGGGTCTCGGTCAGCGCAGTGGACAGACGCGCGACGGCGTCGAATGCGTCGGAAACGGCCGTCTGTGTCACCGATACTCCGATCGTCAGCCGCACGATGTCGGGAACAGCTGTTGCAGTGGCAGTTCCGGTCACCGTGACAGTGGACGGTTCCGAGGTGAGGGCGGTGGTCGGCATGTGTACTTCCTATCCGATTCGTCCGGCGGATATGACACTCCGCAACATCAGGTCCAATTGCTCGTAGGCTCCCGCAGCCAGTCGTTCGAGCAGCGCAAGTTTCAACTCGGGTGCCTGCGCGGTCAGTTCTGCATATCGCTCCGGAGTCAGCACGGCCACGGTGACCGTGGAATCGGCGCGGATGTCGTTGAGGAACGGAGTGTCGAGGAACATCGTCATCTCGCCGAACGTCATTCCGGCGGAGAGCGTCGTGATGCGGTGCTCGACCCCGTGCGCGTCGGTGAACATGGTGCTGACCTGGCCACTGAGAATCAGGTAGAAGCCAGACGCCGATTCACCTCGGCGGGCGATCTTCTCGCCGCGGGCATAGGTACGGGTCTCCAACTCTGCCGAGAATCCCTCGATCTGTGCCGCGGACAGAGCATCGAGAACTGGGTGGTCCTCGATCGAGATCGTCGACGCCTGCCGTTCGGCCTCACAATGCACCGCAAGCAACGTGTCTTCGCACCACTGCATGGCGGAATCGAGATCCGCAAAAACCCGACCACTTCTTCTGGCGGGGTCGATGCTCGAACTTCGTTGTCCCAGCAGTCCTTGCGGATCGACGACGGCCACCGCACAAGCCTGCTCGGCCAGTTGAACCTGCAGCGCAGTGATCATGCGTACTGCGACGTCGCTGGCGTCGTCGACACGGCGGACGTCGATGACGACAACTTCGAGGCCCTCGTCCACCGAGCCGATTTCGCGGACCGCCGATTCGGCACCGGTGAAGAGGAGATCGCCGTGCAGTTCGTAGACCCGGCTGCGCTTGCCGACGTCGTCGAGCACAGCCTGTTCGGTCGGGGTGCGTCGTACTCGCGACGGTGCTTCGATGACGCTGTATCTGGCCCGGATCGACGAGCGTGACGCCCGCGTCACGTGGAGGAAGTGCAGTTCGAGTTCCTTCGACAGTGCACGGGCAGACGCAACTCCGCGAACGCTGTTTCCGTGAACGTCGAGCCTGGGGGAGTACACCGCGATGCCGATCTGGCCAGGCAGAACCGCCAGGACTCCGCCGCCGACGCCGCTCTTGGCCGGCAATCCGACCTCTACCAGCCACTTGCCGGCGCCGTCGTACATTCCGCACGTAGCCATGACGCTGAGGACCTGCTCGACGCCCGCGGGCGCCAGCGCACGCTCGTGGGTGAGCGGATTGACACCGTTGTTCGCCATCGTCGCAGCCATCAGACTCAGATCGCGGCAGGTCACGTCGATCGAGCACTGACGGAAATACAGGTCGACGGCCTCGTCGGGATTGCCGGTGATGACGTCGAAGGATCGCAGCATGTGTCCGATCGCGCGGTTGCGGTGACCGGTGCGCGCCTCGGAGGTGTAGACCGACTCGTTGAATGCCAGTTCACGGCCCGCGTACCTCGAGTAGGCCGAGCGGATGCGCTCGAAGCGGGCCTCGGGATTCGGGCCGGCGACCAGTGATGCAGCGGTGATCGCCCCGGCATTGATCATGGGGTTTCGTGGCCTTTCGGTGAGCGGGTCGAGGCTGATTTCGTTGAACGGCTCGCCGGATGGTTCGACGTCGATTTTCGCGGCAACCGCCTCGCTTCCCCGATCGGCGAGAGCCAAGGCGTAGGTGAAGGGTTTCGAGATCGACTGAATGGTGAACGGGATTCGCGAGTCACCGATCTCGTAGACGTAACCGTCGACGGTGGCGATGCAGATTCCGAACGAATCGGGGGCGACCGCCGCGAGTTCGGGGATGTAGTCGGCCAACTCACCCTCGTCGAGTGATCGGACTTCGTCGAACACTCGCGTTATCAGGTCGTCGACCACAGTTCCCATATGTCGACCTTAAGCCGACATGGCGGTCGTTTTGTGGAACAAGAGTTGTCGAGTCGATTGCGACGGATCCCATTTGTCTGTGATTGCGATCACGAGCGATCCGTGGGATTTCGCTGTTACGCGAAGTCACACCGGATTCGGGCCGAGTCCGCGTGTCGGTTCGCCGGAACGCTCCGTAGACTGGCAGCACTGTCGCGAAGACAGCCGCGGCGCGCACCGGTGCAGCTGTGAAGCACGGAGGGAGCGATCTCGTTGGGTGTTCTTGCCCGCATTCAGGGTCCTGACGATCTACGTCAGTTGAGCCACGCCGAGATGACGGAGTTGGCCGACGAGATTCGTGAGTTCCTCGTGCTGAAGGTCGCTGCGACCGGTGGTCACCTCGGGCCCAACTTGGGCGTCGTGGAGTTGACCCTCGCACTGCACCGAATTTTCGACTCGCCGCAGGACGCGATCATCTTCGACACGGGCCATCAGGCCTACGTGCACAAGATCCTCACCGGTCGTCAGGATCAGTTCGACACTCTGCGTAAGCAGGGCGGACTGTCCGGGTATCCGTGCCGCGCCGAGAGCGAACACGACTGGGTCGAGTCCTCTCACGCTTCCGCCGCGTTGTCCTATGCCGACGGCCTCGCGAAGGCCTTCGCGCTCACGGGCCAGAATCGCCACGTTGTCGCCGTCGTCGGTGACGGCGCCCTGACCGGCGGAATGTGTTGGGAAGCCCTCAACAACATCGCAGCCGGAAAAGACCGTTCGGTGGTGATCGTCGTCAACGACAACGGCCGCTCGTACGCGCCGACCATCGGCGGCCTCGCCGACCATCTTTCGGCACTGCGCACCGCGCCGAGTTACGAGCGCGCCCTCGACAGTGGCCGACGCTTGGTCAAGAGACTGCCCTGGGTGGGGCGCACCGCGTACTCCGTCCTGCACGGAATGAAGGCGGGTCTCAAGGACGCGGTCAGCCCTCAGGTCATGTTCACCGATCTGGGTATCAAGTACCTCGGACCGGTCGACGGACACGACGAAGCCGCCATGGAATCGGCGTTGCGCCGGGCGAAGGCCTACGGCGGACCGGTCATCGTGCATGCCGTCACTCGTAAGGGCAACGGTTACGCACACGCCGAGAACGACGTGGCCGACCAGATGCATGCCACCGGCGTCATCGATCCCGTCACCGGTCGCGGCACCAAGTCGTCCGCGCCGGACTGGACGTCGGTCTTCTCGGCCGCATTGATCGAGCAGGCTTCGCGTCGTGAGGACATCGTCGCCATCACCGCGGCGATGGCCGGGCCCACCGGCCTCGCGGCCTTCGGTGAGAAGTTCCCCGATCGGATTTTCGACGTCGGTATCGCCGAGCAGCATGCGATGACCTCGGCCGCCGGTCTTGCACTTGGCGGCCTTCACCCCGTCGTTGCTATCTACTCGACCTTCCTCAATCGGGCTTTCGACCAGTTGTTGATGGACGTCGCACTGCTCAAACAACCGGTGACAGTCGTGCTCGACCGCGCCGGGGTCACCGGAGTCGACGGCGCCAGCCACAACGGCGTCTGGGATCTTTCGCTGCTCGGAATCATCCCGGGGATTCGCGTCGCGGCACCGCGTGATGCAGACACACTGCGGGAGGAGTTGGACGAGGCGCTTCTCGTCGACGACGGCCCAACGGTCGTACGGTTCCCGAAGGGTGCTGTACCCGAAGCGATTCCGGCAGTGAAGCGACTCGACGGAATGGTCGACGTTCTCAAGGCCAGCGAGGGTGAGCGCGGCGACGTGCTCCTCGTCGCGGTGGGCCCGTTTGCATCCTTGGCGCTCGAGATTGCCGAGCGGCTCGACAAGCAGGGCATCTCGGTTGCCGTCGTTGATCCGCGATGGGTTCTGCCGGTCGCGGATTCGCTGGTGAAGATGGCGGACAAGTACGCCCTCGTGGTCACCATCGAAGACGGCGGTCTGCACGGCGGCATCGGTTCGACGGTCTCGGCCGCGATGCGTGCCGCCGGAGTGCACACGTCGTGCCGCGACATGGGCGTTCCCCAGCAGTTCCTCGATCACGCCAGCCGCGAAGCCATTCACAAGGAACTCGGACTCACGGCTCAGGACCTCTCCCGCAAGATCACCGGCTGGGTGGCGGGGATGGGCAGCGTCGGCGTCCACGTCCAGGAAGACGCGTCCTCGGCTTCGGCTCAGGGCGAAGTCGCGCAAGGCTGACGACTCGTCTCACGATAATCTCGAAAAGCGGTGGCCCTCGGATYRATCCGAGGGGAACAGTGACAACGCTGCCATGACGGCGTAGCCGGCGTAGGTGTACGACAGATTCCAATCGGCAAGTGCCGGGAACGTCCAGGAGACCAGGAAGTTCGCGACCCAGTTGGTGGCGGTCGCAATTCCGACTGCTGCAGCACGCACGCGGTTGGGGAACATCTCGGAGATCAACACCCAGACCACCGGGCCCCAGGACAGAGCGAAGAAGAATACGAATGCGTTCGCACCGATAAGTGCGATAGTCGCGTTGGCTCCGGTCAGCGTGGCCACAGATTCGCCGATCTCGTTCTTGGTCACCGTTGCCGAATGGAAACAGAACGCCGCGGTGCCCAGTGAGATGGCCATACCGGCGGAACCGACCAACAACAGCGGCTTTCGACCGACTCGGTCGATGACGGCGATGGCGACAAACGTACCGACGATGTTGACCAAGGCGCTCACGACGCTGATCAGAAGGGAGCGGTCGGCACCGAATCCCACTGCCTGCCACAGGGTGCTGGAATAGTAGAAGATCACATTGATACCGACCAGCTGCTGCAGTGCGGCGAGTGCGATGCCGACCCACACGAGGTGGGAGACGCCGAGCCGCTTCGAGAAGAGTTGGCGGACCGTTGTTTTGGCTTGCTTCTCGCTGAGCGAGTCGCGGATCTCGTTCATCCGCTCGGTGACGGCGTCGTGATCGCCGCCTTCCAGGTCGGAGATGATCTTGCGAGCGCGATCGTCCTTGCCCTGCGCTACGAGGAATCGCGGCGACTCGGGAATCGTGGTCGTCATGATCAGATACAGAACCGCGGGAACGGCTTCGAGCATCAACATCCACTGCCAGGCCTCGAGGCCCGCGATCTGATTGCGATCGCCACCGGCCGCGGCCTGGAGTGCGTAGTTGACCAACTGCGACACAGCGATTCCGAGAACGATCGCCAATTGGTACATCGAACCGAGGCGGCCGCGAATCGCAGCGGGAGAGATCTCCGCGATGTACGCCGGAGCGATGACCGATGCGAAACCGACGGCCAGGCCACCGACCACGCGCCAGAACGTGAGGTCGTAGACGCTGAACGGAACTGCGGAACCGACGGCGCCGATTATGAACAACACCGCGGCTATTTGCATGACGCGGATGCGGCCGAGGCGATCTGCGAGTGTGCCTGCGATCCAGGCGCCGAGTGCTGCGCCGAGCAGAGTCAGTGAGACCGTGAGCCCGGTGCCCGAGGCGCCGATGTCGTACTTGTCTCGGATCGCACCGACTGCCCCGTTGATGACAGCGGTGTCGTATCCGAACAGAAAACCGCCGAGCGCGGCGGCGCCGGCGAAGAGCACTGCATGTCCGACGTCGGCGCGAGTAGCGCCGGATCCACCGCCGGAGGCGGTTCCGCTGAATGCCATTCCTGCCCCCTCAAAGGCCCTACGGTCGACACCCCGATGCGTCGATCCATCCGCGAGCACTCTGCACGCTACGCCCACCGGACGAGATTTGGCGGGGACTCACGCGCCGTTATCCAGCTGAGTCCATTCCCAGGTCGAAACAACCGGACGCAGAGACAAGGTATTGATTGCAGTGATTATGCAAACAATAATGTCGGTGCAGGTGAGGGCGGTTTACTTACCCGCGAGACTCTCGGCTTTTGCTGCGATGTCCTCGAGATCCTTTGCCATGAATTTCCGGTCACCCGCGCGCCCAACCGACCGAATACCGCTGTGAAGATCTTCGAGATACGTGAAGTGGATTCGGATTCCCCGGAGAAGTACATCTCGAGGATCGTGCCTGTGGCGTCAGGCTTCAGTGTGAACCCACTCGTGTAGTTCATTCCGTGGGAGTTGGCTTTGAGGGTGTCGTGAAAATCCCGTTTCTAGGCGGTCGCGCGCTTGGAGGCTTCACTCAACGTCGGTGTGATCTGGCCGAGGACCCAAGGCGTGCTCAGGACGTTGACGTTGCTCAGTCCGCCGATGACGCGGGTGTCGCTGAGGAATGCGGTGGATCCGCGTTTGACCGCGTCGAGTCCACCGACTGCGGGTATGCCGGACGGATCACCGGAGCCGTCGGTGAAGCCGACGATCACGTCGGCGTCGATGTCGGCGATGTTCTCGTAGGAGATCGTCTTGAAGAACGATCCACCTGCATTGTCCGCGGCGAGCTTCTCGACGCCCGGCGCGTTGACGAATCCGAGTTCCGTCAGCACCTGGACCCGCGGGTCGGTGGGCAGATAGACGTTGATGTTGCTCGAATCGGTGTCGAAGTTGACCACTGCCAATGTCTTTCCGGCGAACTCCGGGTGGGCTGCGGCGGTATCGGCGAGAGTCGCGTCGAGGCCGTCGACGAGCTTCTCGGCCTCTTCGCTCTTGCCGACTGCCTTGCCGACGATGCGGGTCTGGTCCTGCCAGGACGTCTGCCACGCTGCGCCGGGATAAGCGGCCGTCGGTGCGATCTTGCTCAGTTGGTTGTAGACGGATTCCTCGAAGCCCTCGTACGGCGCCAGGATGACGTCGGGGGTCAACGACGCGATGGACTCGATCGGCGGTTCTCCGCTGGCCGGCATGTCGAAGAGCGTTGTCTTGTCCGCGTCGAAGTAGTCCTGGGCCCAGGGCATGACGCCGTTGTCGTCCGCACCGTAGGTGTACTTGGGCTGTCCGACCGGAGTCAGATCGAGTGCGTACAGGATGTCCTGCGCGTTCCATCCGAGGGTGACGAGGCGCTCGGGCTTCGAGTCGATGGTCGTGGTGCCGAAGGTGTTCTCGATGCTGACGGGGAATCCGTCCGTACCTTGGGATGCCGTGGATGTGCCTGAATCCGAGGAGCACGAGACAAGTGCGGTGACCGCGATTGCAGCCGCACCGAGGGCAGTGAAGCCCCGAACAGATGTTTTCATGAAGGGCAGCCTAACCTACTGAATTTCGGCAGCCAAACGAAACCGATTGTGCCGTTTATGCAGGTGGGAGTCGGATCTGGACCGCGCTTCTCAGGGCGCCGTTTCGGTGGGCGATACTTTCCTCGTGCGATCTCAGCAGAAGATTCTCGGCGCCGCCCTCGGACTGATCGAAGGTGGCGGATTCGAGGCTGTGAACATTGCCGCAGTTGCCACCGCGGCCGGTGTCTCGCGCCAGACGGTGTACTCGATTTTCGGTACACGTGAAGAGGTCGTCTCCCAGGCGATGGGCGGTCTCGCTGTCGAGGTTCTCGGGGAGATCACGGCACAGGTGGAGTCGGTTGACACGGCGTGCGACTACGTCGTCGAATTCATCGTTGCCGCGCGAACTGCCGTGCGTGCTCACCCGGTGCTCGCGACTCTGCTCCTCGCCGAGCGGGGAAACCCTGTCTTCGATCTCGAAATGATGAGTCGAGCAATACCTTTCGCTGGTCAGATGCTCACCCCTATGGTCGAACGTGGCCTCGCCACGGAAGCGGAGTTGGATGAGATAGTGGAAATTGCCGTGCGACTGGGGCTTTCGGTTGTTGCATTCGACAGCGATCTCGTCCATTCCGATGACTCCTTGCGGGCCTTTCTCTCGAGGTGGCTCGGGCC
Source organism: Rhodococcus sp. P4_E4 (assembly GCF_056401575.1). NCBI lineage: Bacteria > Bacillati > Actinomycetota > Actinomycetes > Mycobacteriales > Nocardiaceae > Rhodococcus > Rhodococcus sp. P4_E4. Next base: position 22,813 of record NZ_JBFUJB010000032.1, read on the forward strand.
CGCAATCCGGTCGACCTCGTAGTTCCTCGCCTGCTCCGCTAAAACCTTGACACTTGAGCGTCAGAGTGTCTAGTTTTGGCGTGCCCGGAATTCTCTGGCGACATTCTTCGAGGGAGCACCAGTCATGTCCGGAGTGAAACGTAGATCGTTCTTGGCCGGTACGGCCGCCGTGGGAGTCGCGATGATGGCGCCACGCACTGCCAAGGCTGCAACAGGGATTCCGCTGACACGTGAAGTGCACCGTGTCGTGGTTATCGGTTCGGGGTTCGGCGGAGGGGTGACGGCACTTCGCTTGGCCGAGGCCGGGGTTCCGGTCACCCTGCTGGAGAGAGGCATTCGGTGGCAGACCGGGCCGAATGCCGAAACTTTTCCGCATCCCGCCAGTCCGGACAAGCGTATTCTCTGGCATCAGTCCAACCCGACTCTGTTCGGCAGGCCGGCGATCTTCGAGCCATACGCGGGTTTGTTGGAGACGGTGACCGGTGAGAACATGACCGCGATCTGCGCAGCCGGTGTGGGCGGCGGATCGCTTGTGTACCAAGGGATGACGCTGCAACCGGAAGAAGCGGTCTTCAACACGCACTTTCCGCTTGAGCTCGATTACGCACGAATGGACCGCGTCCATTACCCGCGGGTGGCGCGAATGCTGCAAGTGGAAACTGCACCCGACGAACTGATTTCCAGCCCGAACTACGAGGCGGCACGTGTATTCGCGCGTAACGCAACGCGTTCCGGTCTACCCGTGTCGAAGATTCCGATGCCGATCGACTGGAACTACGCGTTGGCCGAACTGCGGGGTGAGATGAAGCCGTCGTACACCAACGGTGACGGCGCGCTCGGTGTCAACAACGGGGGCAAACATTCGGTGGATGTCACCTACATTGCGGCAGCGGAAGCGACCGGATTGGTGAATGTGGAGACTCTGCACCAGGTCACCGATGTCGAGCGGGCGGCCGACGGACGGTGGCGTGTGTACGTGGACCGGACCGACATTTCCGGCAACATTCTCGAGAACAAGATTTTGACGACGGATGCGCTCGTGATGGCTGCCGGCAGCATGAACACCACCAAACTCCTGGTCCGCGCCGCGGCAACGGGGCGGATCACGGATTTGCCCGACGAACTCGGCGCGGGGTGGGGGACCAATGCCGACCGGATCTACATCTGGTCGGATCTCGCGGAGAATTTCGGCGCGACGCAGGGCGGGCCGGTCGTCTACGGCAGCCGGAACTGGGACGACCCGCATAACGCGTTCACCGTCATTCAGGCGTCGTTCCCGCCGGTGGCGTTCGACGCTCACAGCACGGTGATGGTCGGATTCGGGGTCAGCAGCGACCGGGGTCGGTTCGTGTACGACTCAGCGCGAGGCGAGGCGGTGCTCCGTTGGCCGAGGGATGGCGACTCTGCGATCCAGCAAGGCCACATCGGACCTGCGGCCCAGCAGATCGCGGCAGGAGGACTGCTCACCGACACCAACGCGTTACTGCCGTCCACCTGGCATCCCCTCGGCGGTGCCTGCATGAACTCGGTGTGCGATCTTGATGGTCGGGTTCTGGGCCAGCGGGGGTTGTACGTGCTCGACGGCGCTCTGTTGCCGGGGAACTCCGCTGCGTGCAATCCGTCGATGACTATCGCCGCCGTCGCGGAGCGTGCGCTCGAGAACATCGTGAAAGACGATGTGGGAACCCTATTCTGAACCTGCGCAAACGCCACGGACGGCGTACCCGAAGGCACGCCGTCCGTGACGGGTCGATCGACTGACTCAGACGCTGGCAACACCAGGCGCGAGGAAGCGCTTGCCGTTGACAGCCTCGGAGGTACCGGTCCGGTCCAGGTACGGCGTGATGCCGCCGTTCCAGAATCCGAACCCGCCGCCGAGCAGCAGGCAGAGGTCGATGTCCTCGGCTGCCGCTACGACGCCCTCGTCGAGCATGATCTGAATTTCCTCGGCAAACGCACGACGTGTGCGCTCGAGGACCTCTTCCGAAGTGGACACCTTGTCACCCTGCGGCCACAGTGCGGCGACCTCGGGATCGACGGCCTGACCGTTCTCGCCCCAGGTCCACACGCCGGGCTTGCGAGCCTCGACGAGTGCTTCGAGTCCAGGTGAGCTCTTGAACCGGTCCGGGTACGACTCCTGCAGGGTCTCACCGGTGTGCAGAGCCACTGCGGGTCCGACGAGGGCCAGCAAGGTGAACGGCGACATGGGCATGCCGAGTTCGGCGATGGCATTGTCCGCGACGTCGAAGGGGGTGCCTTCGTCGACGGCGGACATGACCTCACCCAAGGTGCGGGTGACGAGGCGGTTGAAGACGAAGCCTGCCTTGTCGCCGCAGAGGACGGCGGACTTCTTCAGCGACTTCGCGGTGGCGAAAGCCGTTGCGAGAGTGGCATCGTCGGTCTTGCTGCCCTTGATGATCTCGAGGAGGGGAAGAACGGCAACCGGGTTGAAGAAGTGGAAGCCGACCACGCGCTCGGGATGCTCGAGGCCGGACGCCATCTCCGTGATGGAGAGCGAGGAGGTGTTGGTGGCGAGGATGGTTTCGGGAGCGATGAACTGCTCGAGTTCCGCGAAGACCTTCTTCTTGACGTCCATGTTCTCGAAGACGGCTTCGATGACGAAGTCGGTCTTGGCGAACGCGGCCTTGTCGAGGGAACCGGATACGAGCGCCTTGAGGCGGTTCGCAGCGTCGGGGGACAGGCGTCCCTTGCCCTGGAGCTTCTCGATCTCGGTGTGGACGTAACCGACACCCTTGTCGATGCGCTCCTGGTCGATGTCGGTCAGGATGACCGGCACCTTGAGCTGGCGGACGAAGAGCAGCGCGAGCTGGCTGGCCATGAGACCGGCACCGACGATGCCGACGCCGCTGACCTTGCGGGCGAGCGAGCGGTCGGGTGCTCCGGCGGGGCGCTTGGCGCGCTTGTTCACCAGATCGAAGGCGTACAGACCTGCACGGAGTTCGTCGGTCAGGAGGAGATCGGCAAGAGCCTCGTCCTCGGCCGCGAAGCCCTTGTCGAGCGAAGCGGCATCGGTGATGTCGGTACTGCGAGCCAGTTCGAGCAGCTCGACGGCCTTGACGGCGCCGGGAGCGTTGCCCTTGGTCTTGCCGTCGACGATCGCCTTCGCACGAGCGATCGCGTCGTCCCAGCCCTGGCCACGATCGATCTCGGGGCGAGCGGGGGTCACTGTGCCGGCGAGGACCTGCGACGCCCAGGCGAGGGACTGCTCGATGAAGTCGGCAGAATCGAGAACGACGTCGACGACGCCGAGTTCGAGTGCCTTCTTGGGGGAGAGCACCTTGTTCTGGTTCAGCGAGTTCTCGATCACCACGGTGACAGCGTTCGACGGGCCGACGAGGTTGGGGAGCAACTGCGTTCCGCCCCAACCGGGGACCAGACCGAGGAATGCTTCCGGAAGACCCAGTGCGCCCGCATTGGCGGCAACCGTGCGGTAGTGGCTGTGCAGGCCGACCTCGAGGCCGCCGCCCAGAGCGACACCGTTGATGAAGGCGAACGTGGGAACGGACGACTCACGCAGGCGTCGGAACACCTTGTGACCCAAGCGGCCCAGCTCGAGTCCCTGCTCGCGAGAGGTGATCGCGGGAACACCCTTGAGGTCCGCGCCGGCGGCGAAGATGAACGGCTTGCCGGTGACGGCGATGGCAACCGGGTTGGCTGCGAAGGCTTCGTCGAGGGCGGCGTCGAATGCTGCGAGTCCGCCGGGACCGAATGACGACGGCTTGGTGTGGTCGAAGCCGTTGTCGAGGGTGATCAGTGCAAACGGGCCCTCGATGCCGGGGACCGAGATGATCTTCGTGTAGGCGTTCGTCACGACCTCGTCGGCGAATGCTGTTGCAATATCAGACATTTAGTTAACCCCTGCCTGGTAGTCAGCGTGGTTCGGGTTCTCCCAGATGACGGTGCCGCCCATGCCGAGTCCGATGCACATGGTGGTCAAGCCGTAGCGCACGTCGGGACGCGTCGCGAACTGGCGGGAGAGCTGCGTCATCAGGCGAACGCCCGAGGAAGCGAGGGGGTGGCCACACGCGATGGCGCCGCCCCACTGGTTGACGCGCGGGTCGTCGTCGGCGATTCCGTAGTGCTCGAGGAACGCGAGGACCTGAACGGCGAACGCCTCGTTGATCTCGAAGAGTCCGATGTCCTCGATCTTCAGGCCGGTGCGTGCCAGGAGCTTCTCGGTGGCGGGAACCGGGCCGATGCCCATGACGGCGGGGTCGACGCCCTGGTAGGCGAAGCCCACCATGCGCATGCCGACCGGCAGGCCGAGCTCGGCTGCGGTGTCCTCACCGGCGAGCAGTGCTGCGGTGGCGCCGTCGTTGAGTCCGGCGGCGTTACCGGCGGTGATGCGTCCGGCCGGGCGGAACGGCGTCTTGAGCTTCGCGAGATCTTCGACGGTGGTTCCGGGGCGCGGCGGCTCGTCTTCGGTGGCCAGACCCCAGCCCGCGGAACTGCGGGTGGCGACGGGGACCAGGGTGTCGGCGATGAAGCCGGCCTTCTTGGCAGCGTCGTACTTGTTCTGGCTGTTGACGGCGTAGGCGTCCGTGCGGTCCTTGGTGATGGTCGGGAACCGGTCGTGCAGGTTCTCGGCTGTGTTACCCATCACGAGGGCGCTCGGGTCGACCAGGCGGTCGGCGAGGAAGCGCGGGTTGGGGTCTGCGCCCTCACCCATCGGGTGGTGGCCCATGTGCTCGACGCCACCGGCGATCACGACGTCGTACTGGCCGAAGCCGATGCCCGACGCGGTGGTGGTGACGGCGGTCATCGCGCCGGCACACATGCGGTCGATGGCGAATCCGGGAACGGTTTCGGGGAGACCGGCGAGGATCGCAGCGGTGCGGCCGATGGTCAGGCCCTGGTCACCGGTCTGCGTGGTGGCTGCGACAGCCACTTCGTCGATCCGTGCGGGATCGAGCTGCGGGTTACGGCGAAGCAGCTCACGAATCGCCTTGACGACGAGATCGTCTGCGCGCGTGTCGGCGTACATGCCTTTCGGGCCGGCCTTGCCGAACGGGGTGCGAATGCCGTCGACGAAGACGACGTTGCGTTGGTTGTTTGTGGATGGAGCCACGCGAATTCCTCCTGATGGAGCTGCCCACCACTCCGAAGTGCGGTGAGACGTTGGTTCGGCGATCACGGCCAGGCGTCCGGCCTCGTATCGAGCGTACTACTGCCCATTACTGACCGGTAACTTAACGTGCCGAATTGCTCCAACCTCACACCGGGGTCAGGTCAGGATTCAGGCTCTTCTACTTCGGGCTCGGCCGGGACCACGGAGTTCAGTGCCTCGGCGAGGACGGGAACCGTCAAAGTGCGTTGCCAGCCACGTGCGCCACCGGAAGTGAGCTTGGTCTCGATTGCGCTCTCGACTTCTGTGATGTCGGAGTCGGGTTCCAACTTCCAGTCCCAGCACAGGCGCCTGACCAGGTCGGGTTGGAGCAGATTCTCCACGGGCACCGACACTTCCTTGCTCAGGTCCGACAGTGCGGCCCGAGCCGCCGTCAGTCGATCGGCCGCCGCCGGGTCCTGGCGAGCCCACCGGCCGGCGGCAGGGGGTCCGACGATCGGCGGGGTCTTCGGCGGAAGCTCGCTGTCCGGGAGCCTGCGCGCAGCTTCCAGCGCGTCCATCCACACACGCGAATACCGGCGTTGACGTGGTCCGCCGAACACGGGAAGCGAACGGAGCGCATCCAGCGACTGAGGATCTTTGAGGGCGGCATCGATGATGGCGGAGTCAGGGAGAACCCGGCTCGGCGACACGTCGCGCTTGCGCGCGAGATCCTCACGCGCCTGCCACAGCGCCCGTACTGCCGCCAACTGCCGAGTGGTCTTGAGCGAGGTGATGTGCGATGTACGACGCCAACGGTCGGGCTTGGGCTTGGGCGGGCCGGCCAGACGGATGTACTCGAACTCCTCCTTCGCCCACTCGAGCTTGCCCTGGGATTCGAGTTCGGCTTCCATGGCGTCGCGCAGTTCGCGAAGCACTTCGACGTCGAGGGCGGCGTAGTTCAACCAGGCGTCCGGTAGCGGACGTGTCGACCAGTCCGCGGCCCCGTGACCTTTGCGAAGTTCCACCCGCAGGGTTCGTTCCACTATCGCGGCGAGTCCGACTCGTTCGAACCCGGCCAGTCGACCGGCCAGTTCGGTGTCGAACAGCTCGGCCGGTGTCAGGCCCAGTTCGGCGAGACCGGGGAGATCCTGATCGGCCGAGTGCAGCACCCATTGCAACGGGTTGATCGCCTCGGCCAACGGCTGCAGGTCCTGCGCTGTCGGGATCGGGTCGAGCAGGAACGATCCCGCTCCTTCGCGTCGGAGCTGGATCAGGTACGCCCGTGCCGAATAACGGAATCCGGATGCCCGCTCGGCGTCCACGGCGAGCGGGCCGTGGCCGGAGGCCAGCGCGGCCGCGGCGTCGGCGACACCGGCGGCTGTGGTGATGACGTCCGGAACTCCGTCACGCGGAACGAGCAGCGGAACTACGTCGGAGGTGGGCTCGGTTGCATCATCGGTGACTTCGGACATGGTCACTGACTCTACGTCGCAGTCGGGGCCGGGGTTGTCACCTCAGCGTCGAACAGTTCGTCGAGTGCGGCTCCGAAACCTTGCGCGAGCTGGTCCAATTCGGGTGCCAGATCGGAGCAACTGACGATGCCGACGTCGAGTTTTCCGTCGAGTGACATCACCGTCACGTTGAGTCCTGCCCCGTGAAAGATCGGGCCGAGCGGGAACATTCCCTTGATCTGGGCGCCGAGGAAGTAGAGCGGGACCGGCGGCCCGGGCACGTTCGAGACGACCAGGTTGGACACGACGGGGTGACGCTCGGCGAGTTTGAGCGACGAGTACACCCGCATGGCGGCGCCGAACACCGCCGGCGATGCGAACTGGGACCAGTCCTGGAGCATGTTCGCACCCAGAGCCTCGTTGTGGTTCTTCGAGGTGGCGTTGTAATCGCTGATCGCGTGCAGACGCTCGACCGGATCGCCGATCTGGGTGCCCAGCTGCGTGAACATGCCCGAGATCTGGTTTGTGCCCGGCCGATCGGATTTACCGTGGACCGATACGGGGACCATAGCGACGAGTGAGTCCTCCGGCAGTTCGTCGCGGTCCTCGAGGTAGGTCCGCAAAGCACCCGCGCACAGCGCGAGAACCACATCGTTGACCTTGACGCCGTGGCGATCTTTGACGGCTTTGACCTTCGCGAGATCGAGCTGGCTGAAGGCGACGTTGCGGTGACCGGTGATAGCGCCGTTGAACGAGGTCCGCGGCGCGGTGAACGGAGCAGGCATCGCTTCACCCTTTCGTGCACGCGTCACCCACTTGGGGAGCATGGCGATTCCGCCGGGGACCAGACGGGCAATTCTTGCGGGTCGGGCGATGACGGCCATGAGTCCGCCGATGGCGATGTCCAGCGTTCCCGCGTCGCCCGCACCCTGTGCGGTGGGATCCACGAGCGCCGGTGAATCCGGTTCGAGACTGCACAGCTGAGCGAGGATGTTCGCGCCGGTGACGCCGTCGGCAGCGCTGTGATGAATCTTCGACATGACGGCGATCTGTCCGTCGGCAAGTCCCTCGATGACCCACATCTCCCACAGTGGGCGGGAACGATCCAGCGGTTGGCTCGCGATGTGTCCGGCGAGTTCTGCCAGTTCCGCGTGTGTGCCCGGAGCAGGTACCGCGGTCCGGTGGCAGTGCCGCTCGATGTCGAAATCGTGATCGTCGACCCATACCGGGTAGTCGAGATTGAGGCGGGAATCTTTGAGTTTGCGCCGGAAGGTCGGCATCGTGGCCATCCGCGAGTCCAACTCGCGAAGCAGCTTCCGGTAGTCGTAACCGCCCGGAATGGTCGAGGGGTCGAGCAGTACGAGTCCACAAACGTGCAATAGCTGGGTCGGTGTTTCCAAGTAGAGGAAGGTCGCGTCGAGTCCGCTGAGACGTTGCATGACTCATTTTAGAACAGGTTCTAGTATTTATCCGGGGGAATGCGTAAACGAGTAGTGGAGTTAGTCGCCCTGCCGCGACAGCGTGGTTATCCCGGCAGGCGGAAGTCCTGCCGCGTACGCGAGAACTTCACAGAAAGCCTCGACATGGTGAGCCAATTCCGATGACGTTGCAGTCCAGGATGCACGTAACTCGAGTTGGTGGGCTCGCGGCGGGCCCGCGATGTCGCCGTATCGCACGGAAGTTGTGGCTGTGACCGTACCGCCCAGGGCCACAAAAGGTTCCGGTCCGGCTTCGAGTGCGTCCACCAGCCAACTCCAGGCTACTTCGGGAAGTAGTGGATCCGCGGCGACGGCTTCGTCGAGATCGGCCTGTATGTAGGCCACCAACCGCATGGTGCCGTTCCACGCCTCGTCGCCGTCCGGATCGAACAACAGGATCAGGCGGCCGAAAGCGTCGCCTTCGGACTGCTCGGCCACGACGTCGGAGTCCGGGTGCAGAACCTCGGCTCCCACTGCGTGGCTGTACGGAGCGAGACGCTGCGGCGGACGGATGGGACCGACCTCTATCTCGGGCCGAACCCGCGCAGCGGTCATCGCCTCCACGGCGGCACGGAACTCGGCCGGGTCGGCTGTCGATCCGGATGTCGTCACAGGTCAGGACGTTAGTCGGGGATAAGGGCGGGTAGGTGGAGGCGCGCCGACCGAGTGTGGTTCGGGTGTGTGGCCGCTCACGAACCGCTCGGGTGTCCGATCCCGAGTGTGGGACATGGCAGCATTGAGTCGATCGAAGACACACGTTGGCGGAGAGCGCGAGGACTGATGAGCGGGTTGGACAACATGAATTCAGGCATGACCGGGTCGGCGGAATACAGCGCTCGGCGAGTTTTGCCCGACGCACCGTTGCTCGCCGCGGCGACCGGACGCACTCCGAGTCGACGGCCGGTGTGGTTCATGCGCCAGGCCGGACGTTCGTTGCCGGAGTATCGCGAGATCCGCGCGGGGATCGGCATGTTGGAGTCGTGTTTCGATCCGGCGCTGGTCTGTGAGATCACGATGCAGCCGGTGCGCCGTCACGATGTGGACGCGGCAATCCTGTTCTCGGACATCGTTGTTCCGCTCAAGGCTGCGGGAATCGATCTCGACATCGTTGCCGGCGTCGGACCGGTGGTTGCCAATCCGATTCGCTCCATCGCCGACGTCGCAGCCCTCCCGCGGTTGGTTCCCGAAGAGGTCGGGGCAATAGCGCAGGCCGTTCGACTTCTCACCACCGAGTTGGGCTCGACTCCGCTGATCGGCTTTGCCGGAGCGCCGTTCACCTTGGCGTCGTATCTGGTCGAGGGTGGTCCGAGCCGGAACCACGAGAAGACCAAGGCGCTCATGCACTCCGATCCGAAGACCTGGCACGCGTTGCTCGGAAGCCTGGCAGACACCACGATCTGCTTCCTGCAGACGCAGCTCAAGGCGGGTGTCGACGCGGTTCAGCTGTTCGACTCGTGGGCCGGCGCGCTCTCGCTGGCCGATTACCGGGAATTTGTTCTCCCGCATTCCGAACGGGTGTTTGCCGAGGTTGCCGCTGCCGGCGTTCCGCGTATCCACTTCGGTGTCGGAACCGGTGAACTTCTCGGCGCGATGGGGGAGGCAGGTGCCGACGTCGTGGGTGTCGACTGGCGGATTCCGCTCGACGTCGCGGCCGGTCGTGTCGGTCCGGGCAAGGCGCTGCAAGGCAATCTCGATCCCGCCGTACTGTTCGCGGGCCCCGAGGTGATCGATCGTGAGGTGCGCCGGATCGCCGCCGAAGGTGACCGCGCGATCGAAGCCGGTGCCATCGGCCACATCTTCAACCTCGGCCATGGAGTTCTTCCCGACACCGATCCCACGGCGATCACCTCGGCGGTGGAGCTGGTGCACTCGCTGTGACAACCACTCGGCCGTCGGTCGCGGTGATCGGAGGCGGAATCTCCGGTCTGGTTGCCGCGTACCGGCTTCGGCGCAGTCTGGGCTCCGTTGCCGACATCACGGTCGTCGACGACTCTCCGCGACTGGGGGGGAAGCTGCGAACGATTGATCTGGGCGGTGGCCCGATCGACATCGGCGCCGAGGCGTTCATCGCCCGTCGGCCCGAAGTCCCTGCGCTTCTCGCCGAGCTGGGACTGACCGATCAGATCGTTTATCCCGCGGGGTTGAGCCCGTTGATCTGGTCCCAGGGCTCACTGAATCGACTTCCTGCCGGAACCCTGATGGGAATCCCGGCATCGTCCGAGTCGGTGAGAGATCTAGTCGACGAGCACACACTGTCGCGCATAGCTGCCGAACCAGGCGTTCCGTTCGAGTGGACCCGCGGTTCCGATTGCAGTGTTGCCGAACTGGTTTCAGGGCGATTCGGTGATCAGGTGGTCAGCCGATCGGTGGATCCCCTTCTCGGCGGGGTGTACTCGGGCCTGGCGGAGACCATCGGAGTGCGTGCAGCTTTGCCGACACTCGCTGCGGCGCTCGATGCGGGCGCTCAGAGCCTCACGGATGCAGTTGCAGCCGCAGTGCCGACACCTGCACCCGGACCAGTGTTCGGAGCGCTCAGGGACGGTTACGGCATCTTGCTCGATGCGCTGCGGCAGGCCGCCGACGCGACGTTCGTCCGCGGCGAGGCTTCCGAGTTACGCAGGGACGGGAAAGGTTGGAACGTCGATCCGCTCGGCAGCGTCGACGCGGTGATTCTGGCTGTTCCGGCGCCGCGCGCAGCGGTGCTGTTGGCCGGCGTCGATGCGGATATTGCGCGTATCGCGTCGCGGATCGAACTGGCGTCGTCCGCGGTGGTGGCGCTCCGCCTGCCCGGTCAGGTCGACCTTCCGCAGAATTCGGGGATCCTGGTTGCCACCGACGCCGACCTGACCGCCAAGGCGTTCACGCTGTCGAGCCGAAAGTGGACGCACCTCGCTGATCGCGGCGAGCATCTCGTTCGGGTGTCGTTCGGTCGATTCGGCGCATCGGAGATCGTCGACCGGCCGGATGGTGAACTGATCGAACTTGCGCGCACCGATCTCGAGGCCGTGACCGGAATCACCGAGGAGCCACGAGCGAGCTTCGTACAGCGGTGGCACGGCGGTCTTCCCCAGTACTCCCCAGGTCACACGGAAATCGTGGCTGAAATCGAGTCCGGGATGACGCAGTTCGACGGCCTCGAAGTGGCCGGGTCGTGGCTGCACGGCGTCGGGGTTCCGGCGTGTGTCGCAGTCGGCACGACGGCGGCTACACGGATATTCGAGCGAGTGGCACGATAGACCCATGGCACGCCTTGATTTCGACAAACTGAACTCTGAAATCCGTTACCTCATGTTCTCCGTGTTCCAGGTGGAACCCGGTGTGCTGGGCGATGATCGGGAAGCTGCGGTCAAGGACGCCCGCTTGTTCTTCGAGGGTCTCGAAGACAAGGGCGTCGTGGTTCGCGGCATCTACGACGTCGCCGGCTTGCGCGCCGACGCGGACTTCATGATCTGGACCCACGCGGCCAGCATCGAGGAACTGCAGGCCGCGTACGCGGATTTCCGCCGCACCACCGTCCTCGGACAGGCCAGTGCTCCCATCTGGAGCAACTCGGCGGTGCACCGCCCCGCGGAGTTCAACAAGAGCCACGTGCCCTCGTTCATCGCGGGTGAGGATCCGGGCGACTACATCTGCGTTTACCCGTTCGTCCGCTCGTACGAGTGGTACCTGCTCCCCGACGAGGAGCGTCGCAAGATGCTCGCCGATCACGGTATGGCTGCTCGTTCGTACAAGGACGTTCGCGCCAACACGGTCCCGGCCTTCGCTCTGGGGGACTACGAGTGGATTCTCGCGTTCGAAGCGCCTGAGCTCATCCGTATCGTCGATCTGATGCGCGATCTGCGTGCCACCGAAGCTCGCTTGCACGTTCGCGAAGAGGTGCCGTTCTTCACCGGGCCGCGCGTGGACATCGAGAAGCTGGTCCTTTCCCTACCCTGATCTACTTCGAAAGTAGTTTCTGTGACAACTGCACCGAACCGGCGTCGTCTACACATGTCCCATTGGGGAATGTTCACCGCCGAATCGGTCGCCGGCGAGGTGACCGCCGTGCATCCGTACGAGGGTGATTCGAATCCCTCGCCGATGCTCGGGAACCTCGCCGGTTCGGTGCGCAGTCGGGCTCGCGTTTCGGGCCCGGCGGTGCGCCGCGGTTGGCTCGAGAACGGGCCTGGTCCCAGCGACCGACGTGGAGCGGACGAGTTCGTCTCGGTCTCGTGGGACGAACTGACCGAACTCCTCTCCCTCGAGTTGCGTCGCGTGGTCGACACGCACGGGAACAAAGCGATCTTCGGCGGCTCGTACGGCTGGGCCAGCGCCGGTCGATTCCATCACGCGCAGAGCCAAGTTCACCGATTTCTGAATCAGCTGGGTGGATACACCAAGTCGGTCCACAGCTACTCGCTCGGTGCCACCGGTGTCATCATGCCGCGTGTGGTCGGAACTCACTGGAAGTTGTTCGCGCGCTCCACGTCGTGGGACGTCATCGCCAAGCACTCCGATCTTCTCGTCTCGTTCGGGGGAGTACCGATCAAGAACACCGGCGTCAATGCCGGTGGTACGAGCGATCATCCGACGAGCGGGGCGCTCGACGCATTTCGTGCCCGCGGCGGAAAGATCGTCTCCTTCAGTCCGTTGCGCGACGACGTCGATGGCGACTGCGAGTGGATCGCACCCATTCCGGGAACCGACGTGGCAATCATGCTTGCCCTGGCGTTTGTCCTGGCGTCGGAGGACCTGCACGATCGCGATTTCCTGAACCGCTTCTGCGTCGGCTACGAACGCTTCGAGGATTACCTGCTCGGACGTGCCGACGGTGTACCGAAGGATCCGCGCTGGGCGGAGAAGATCTCCGGGGTGCCGGCGGAGTTCATCACCGACCTGGCTCGGAGAATGGCGTCCGGCCGGACGCTGGTGACCGTCACGTGGTCGTTGCAACGCATCAAACACGGTGAACAGGCACCGTGGATGGGCGTGACACTCGCCGCGATGCTCGGCCAATTCGGGCTTGCGGGTGGCGGTTTCGGCCACGGCTACGGTTCGATGAACGAGCCGGGTCTGGCTCCGGTGCCGTATCCGTTGCCGACCTTCTCACAAGGTGTGAATCCGGTGCCCGATTTCATTCCGGTGGCCGCGATCTCCGATCTCTTGCTCTCGCCCGGCGAGGAGTTCGACTACGACGGCAGGCGCCTGACCTATCCGGATATTCGGTTGGTCTACTGGGCCGGTGGCAATCCGTTTCACCACCACCAGGATCTCCCGAGGCTGCGACGGGCATTTGCGCGTCCGGACACGATCGTCGTTCACGATCCCTACTGGACGCCGATGGCCCGCAATGCCGACATCGTTGTCCCGTCGACAACGTCGCTCGAACGAAATGACCTGAGCTGCACACGAAATGATCCACTTCTGGTCGCGATGCAGCAAGTAGTTCCACCTTTCGCGAACTCGCGAGACGACTACGACACGTTTGCCGCTCTGGCTTCTGCGCTCGGATTCGGGGAGCAGTTCACCGAGGGGAGATCCTCACAGGAGTGGATCGAGCATCTCTACGGTCAATGGCGGCCGTTCGTCGATGCAGACGGCGGCAACACACCGACGTTCGAGGATTTCTGGTCGGACGGGCACTACCGGATGCGAACCGAAGACAACCTCGTGCTCTTCGGTGACTTCCGCGAGGACCCCGAGAAGTATCCGCTCTCGACTCCGAGTGGGAAGATCGAGATCTTCTCCGAGACCATCGAGTCTTTCGGCTACGACGACTGCGCCGGCCATCCGCGCTGGTACGAGCCCGACGAGTGGCTGGGTGGACCACGGGCCACGCAATTCCCGCTTCACTTGATCGCCAACCAGCCCAAGACGCGGCTGCACAGCCAACTCGATCACGGCGCTGCGAGCCAGGCATCGAAGATTCAGGGACGCGAGCCGATTCGTATGCACCCCGATGCAGCGGCCCAGCGCGGCGTGTCGGCTGGGGACGTGGTGCGCGTATTCAACGATCGCGGGGCGTGCCTGGCTGGTGTGATCGTCGATTCGGATTTGCGGAGCGACGTCGTCCAGTTGTCGACCGGGGCGTGGTACGACCCGCTCGATCCTGCCGATCCCGATTCGCTGTGTGTTCACGGAAATCCCAACGTTCTTACGCCGGACGTCGGCACGTCTTCGCTTTCGCACGGGTGCACCGGCCAGCACGTTCTGGTGCAGATCGAGAAATTCGAAGGGGTTCTGCCGCCGGTCAAGGCGTTCGATCCGCCCGTGCTTCGTTCGCGCTGACGGAACCGATCGGCCACCTCCCGCGTCGAACCTCGTGAGCGCCTGAATCAGGTGTCACGATCTATCGAAGGTGGGGGCCATCGTGAGTGGGGCGGATGTTGGTTCGATGAGGGGACAGGTCGAAGTTCTTCGGGCTCAGATCGATTCGATGCAGGTTGATCTGTTGGAGCGAACGCGATCGCTGGCGGATATGCAGGAGAAGATCGCACGAGCGACGGCGAGCGCGCGCTCGAGTGATGGCAGTGTGGAAGTCGTCGTAGACGCTTCGGGGGCGACCGTGGGAGTCGCCCTCTCCGGGAGCGCTTACGGCAAGCATTCGCCGGTAGCGTTGGGAAATCTGATCCTGGCCACGGCCACATCTGCGGCGGAGGACATGCGCCGACAGATTGCCGAGATGTCGAGGCCGTTCACCGAAGCGGCCAGGATCGATTTGCCCGACCTCGTTCCCGGTGTGCTCGGATTGCGTGAGATTCTCGCGCCTCGTCCGGCGTCGGTGCCGGTCGGCGGCGACGAGCACTGGGACCGCACCGTTCTGAGGAGCTCCGGCAATGTCTGAACTGGACGTGGACGTGGCCGCGATGGGAAGTGCTGCACCAGCATTCGAGGTGGTCGCTGCCGATCTCGACGAGGCACGGAGTGCTCTGGAAACAGTGGCCGGCGCCGAAGAGGGGTGCTGGGGCGCTGACCAGTTCGGAACCGCATTCTCGGACGCGTATGTTCCCGGTGCGGAGTCAGCAGTCGGTGGGATGACACTGGTCGCGGGCGCGCTCCGCGAATTGACCGCCACGCTGATCGAGATCACCGATCGTTTCGAATCGATCGACACCTCGCTTGCCGACGACATGGCGGGTGGGCTCTGATGGGACTCGAGATTCCAGGCTGGTTACAGGCGGTTGCGTCGGTCGCGGTGGGCAGTGACTGGCCGCAAGGAGACGAAACGGCACTGTGGAGGTTGGGTGATGCCTGGTCAGGCGCGGCTGATCGGATCGAGGCTTCGGCCGCTGCCGGTGGTTACGGATTGCAAACAGTACTGGCATCGATCGACGGTCGAGCCGGCGACTCGTTGTCTCGGTATTGGTCGGAGGCCGGGGGAGTTGCGGATGTCTTCGAGCGGTTGTCCTCTGCCGCGGCCGAACTGGGTCAGTCATGCACCGATACCGGCACGGACATCGAGTACACCAAACTGTCGATCCTCGCGGCGCTGGGCGCACTGGCGCTCGAGATTGCCGCCATGGTGGCGGCCGCTGTCCCGACACTGGGTGCGAGTACCGCCGGAATCGTGGCGGCTGAGGTGGCAACAACACTCACGGTCCGAATGCTGTTGCAGCAATTGTTGATACGAGTGATCGAGGCTGCAGCAGTGGAAGCTGCCGCTGCCGTCTTCTCCGGCCTCGCCATTCAACTCGGGCAGATGACGATGGATCATCGCCAGTCGATCGACGGTGGCAAGGTCGTGACCGAGGGGCGCGACGGTTTCATCAAGGGACTTGCGAACGGAGGGTTGAAGACGACGCCGGATCGTGTCGGCCCCGACCCGAACCCGCTCCCGACCGGTTCGAGATTGCAGCAGATCGCGCGGGGGGCTTTCGACGATGCGGTATCGGGAGCGTCCGCTGCGATCGTGACGAAGGAAGTCACGGGCGGCGATGCCTCGTTGACGGACATCACTTCCGGCGCGATCGGTGGTGGGATCGGGTCAGTCAAGGACGGTCTTGTCGCTCGAAACGAGGACCTGAACGCGGCTGGTCTGAGCCCGACTGCGCTGAACTGGGACTTCTGAGTTGAAGTCTCGAATCGTGGGCTACCAGTGACTCGGGGTAGCCCACGACCTGGCTACTGAGCGGGCTTGAGAACCAGCGAGATCGAGTTGATGCAGTACCGCTGATCGGTCGGCGTCGGGTATCCCTCGCCCTCGAAGACGTGACCGAGGTGGCTGTGGCACTTCTTGCAGATGACCTCGACACGGCGCATCCCGAGTGAGCTGTCTTCCTTCAGGATCACGGCATCCGAATCCGCCGGATCGAAGAAGGACGGCCACCCGCAGTGCGATTCGAACTTCTCGGTGCTGCGGAACAGTTCGGCTCCGCACGCACGGCAGGAGTAAACGCCTTCCGTGGTGGTGTCGGTGTACTCGCCGACGAAGGGGCGTTCGGTGCCGGCTTGGCGCAGGACGGCGAACTCCTCCGGCGTCAGCTTTTCGCGCCACTCGCTCTCGGTGTACGTGACCTCAGGTGTGCTGTCGATGCCATCGTGTGAAGAACTCATGCCTCCACGCTAATGCTTTGTCGCCGTTTCGGCTTCGTCGGCAGGTGAGACGGTATCGAGTGGGGGATCGAGGAGGTAGGCGGGATCGATTCCGCGATCCAAGCGGCCCTCGCGACGCGCGACCAGATACCGGTATCCGAGGACACAGAAGATCACGATCAGCAGAAGGCTCCAGCCGAGGGTGCTCTTGGTGTATTCGGCTGCCCGGCCGAAGGTCGGCCAGCGGTTCGACCACCAGCTGTCGAACGTCATGAAGCCGTAGACGGCGAGCCACGCCGGCCAGTTCCGCATGACCGAGTTCTTGAGCACCACGGACATCAACAGCGGCAACAGCATCATCGAGTAGTACATCTGGCCGAGCGATGGCAGCAGGAACGACGCGGTCATGATCACACCGGTCGCGGTGGTGAGGAAGAAGAGTTCGTCGTTGCGGTAATAGCGGTAAAGAAGCCACAGAGAGACGACGACCATGGCGGCCAACACGACGCGCAACAGCAGGATCAACCATTCGGGCAGACCGAAGTAAGCGCCGTTTCCGACAATCGAACTGTTGAAGTAGTCACGAGATTCGAGCAGGTACGGCACGGTGCGGCGGACGAAGTCCATCGGATCCGACGCAAGCGGCCATGCCACGACCGTGAGAATGAACGGGATGCCCAGGGCGGTGACGAGCACCTTCCACTGACCGCGAACGAGCGGCAGCAGGAGCAGTGGCGCGAGAGTGGGTTTCACTGCGATGGTGAGACCGATCGCGGCGCCGGCCCACAGATCCTTCTTGCGCATCAGCAGCAGGAGGAAGGCAACTTCGCCGAGTAGTACGAGGCCGTTGATGTTGGTGAACACCAACGTGTTGGTGACCGTCTCCGACATGAAAGCGCCGAGCACCAGAATCGGCGCCGCGATGGAACTGATCGTCAGGTCGAACAAGCGCAACAGCAGGTAGAGAGCCACGAGAATGGCGACGGCATTGACACCGATGAACAGCCACCGCGAGCGCTCGGGATCGAGGATCGCCAGGGGTGCCATCAACAAGGAACCCGATGGTGGGTACAGATAATGGGGGTCTACGGAGTTGAAATCTGCGGTGTAGACGTCGCGCCCGTTCCAGAACGCCAGCGCGGCGTTGTAGACCGGTCGGAAGTCATCGGTGATGGCGCCGTTGACTGCTGTGACGATGACACGATTGAGCACAGTCATCACGGCGATCGGCCACAAAACGAAGTTGACGACTTGTTGGGTTGTCCGCCCGGTACGCGGCTCGAGCTGTCGAAGGAACACTTCGGCACGGTACACCGGAGCAGGGTGTGATCGGGGGATGCACCCCTTTTCCGTCGTGGTGGACAAGCGCCCGAGTCAGGCCGGGCACACGCTTCCGTTGCTGGGCAGGGAGGCATCGGTGAGGTATGCCCTCATCGCCTGCTGCGCGCAGGTGGATTGTGCCGCGGGGTGACCTGCACCCTGCCAGTCCAGGGTTGCGAAGCGCGACCCCGCGTTGGTCACGACGCCGGTGACGGTCGAGAGTCCGGAGTTCCCGACGGCCGGGTCGCCCTGACCGCTCAGCACGAGGACGGCGGGCTTCAACTGATTCGGCAGGGGAGAGTTGGCGGTCGACGGCCAGCTGGCGCATGCGAGCAAACCGAGCGCGGCTTCTCGACCGAATACCGGATAGTTGGTGCCCCAGGTGTCCGCCAGTTCGCGGACGCGCCCGATCCCCGGCCACTGCATGCCGTCGGTGCATCGTCCGATGAACTGGCCGTCACCGTCCACCTCGTTCTCTGCCCGGGCGGCGCGCTCTCGAATCGGCGAAGCGTTGCCGGTACCGAGCGCGGACAGAGCGTCTGAGAGCGAGCGGGTCTCTTGCTCACGGTTGGTTCCGGCAGTCCACAGGCTCGCCGAAATCGCGTTCGACACCGCAGCGGCGGACAGCGGCTGGAATTCATCGGCCCGAGCGCGCTCCATCAGGTCCGTGACCGCTTTCTTCGGATCAGGTCCGAGAGAGCACCCCAGCGCCACACATCGCTGAGCGAATGCGGTCAACGCCGCTTCCTCGCCCTGCACGCGGCTCTCCGCCTCGGTGGCAGCGTCGGTGGCCACCGGAGCGGGAGAATCGAGGATCAACCTCGCGAGGTTGTCGGGGTGGGCTGCCGCGTAGCTCAGCGCGATGTCCGAGCCGGACCCTGCCGACCACAGAGCGATGGTCTCGACGCCCCACCGCGTACGTAGAGCGTCGATGTCCTCGGCAGCGGAGTCCGCGCCGAACTTCAGTTCTTGAGGATCGAGGTAGTCGGTACAGGCGATGGTTGCATCGTGACCGAGAGCGGCGACCGCGTCGGCGGCGTCGCCGGTGGAGTCCGCGTCGAACTGGCCCAGATCGTGAAGGCCGCGCCGAATCTCCGGCGTCATGCAGTCGATTGCGGTGGACCTGTCGATTCCGCGTCGATCCAGGGCAACGACGGGGTGATCCGCGAGTACCGTCGTCAAGCCGGACGTAGCGAGCATGGCCAGAGAGTTTCCCGACGAACGGTCGGTGCCGGACGTGAACACGATCGGATACGCGTTGGCAGGCGTCGACGACGTTCGAGCGCGGGTCAAGCCGGCAGTGAAGTTGCCGTCGATGGCGCCGGTCACGTCGATGGGGGCACTGAATTCCGCGCATTCGAGGATGACGCCGGCGCTCGACGCTGCGAGAGCCTGGTCGGCGAGTGACGTGCCGGTGCAGTCTCGCCACGGTATGTCGTCGGTCGGGACGCCGGGGTCGACCGGCGGCGCATCGGGTGACGGCCCCTCGCTCTGGGCAGGGCTGCCGTCGGTGCGGCCTTCGACCGCGACGGCGGGCCGAAGCGACGGCCCGGCGCCGCACGCACAACACGTCGCGAGGACGACGGCCATCAAAGCAACTCTGCGCATGCCGACCAGAGTGCCAGGTTCACCGACGTGGCTGCTGACGAACCCATCGAGTGAGGATCGTGCCGTCCGAATCGCCGAGAATGTGAGCGGGACGCATCGACGTGGGCATTGCATTGGGGGAGAGCGAGATTCGGCCGACTTTGCTCCCCACCAGTTGAGGTGAAGTGGTGATGCAGAGTTCGTCGACGGCATTGTCCTCGATCAACTGCCCGAAAAGTGACGGCCCGCCCTCGCACAGCGCGCGACGGAGCTTGCGAGCCGACAAGGCCCTGTCGATGTCGCCGCTGCTGACATTCGGTGAGTCCGTCACCTCCACCTGCGCTCCGGCCGACCTCAGCGCTGAAATCGCTGCGCTGTCCGCGGCGCTACCGACAACAAGAATCGGCGGAATTTCGGTATCTCGCAGGAGCCGGCTTTCAGGGTCGATCGACGCGTGCGCCGAGACGACGAGGATCGGTGGGACCGGAGCGAGGCCGCCCGCCTTTCGTCGCGCCCGGGCTGCGTCCGAGATCTGCACACCCCCGTAGTTCTCGGCTCGCGCTGTGCCTGCGCCGACCACGACGACGTCACAAAGTTCGCGCAAGATCCCGAATACCGACTTGTCTGCAGGTGTGCCCAGTCCATGGCTCACTCCGTCGACGGAGACGCACCCGTCGATGCTGGAAACGAAGTTCACGCGCATCCAGGGTTGGGAGAGGTTCTCCGGATAGGCGTACAAGCCGCGGAGTTCGTCTTCGTGGCCTGGTGTGAAGTAGGTCGCAATATCCATACGGTGCACATGAGAGATCACATCACGTAGATACCCTTGACGGATGCATGAACGTCTTGTCGATCGCAGCCCGGTGGTACCCGCCGATCAACTGGTAGCTCAAATGGTGCCTCCCGCAATGTTCGACGAGGTGAGTTTTGCGTCCTACATTCCTGATCCGAAGGAACCGAGCCAGGCAGCTGCTGTCGCCAAGGCCGAGGAATTCTCCAAGCGCGTAACCAAGATCCGTAGTGGTGGACGCCGCGGACTGTTCGGCAAGAAGACCCAGGCGACCGGCGCCGGCCTGTACCTCGACGGCGGGTTCGGTGTCGGTAAGACTCACTTGCTGGCGTCGATCTTCCACAGCGTTCCGTCGCCGAAGGCTTTCGGAACCTTCGTCGAGCTGACACACGTCGTCGGCGCTCTCGGCTTCAACAAAGCGGTCGAAGCGCTCGCCGACCACAGCGTTCTCTGCATCGACGAGTTCGAGCTCGACGATCCGGGCGACACCATGCTCGTCTCTCGCCTCCTTTCGGAGCTTTCCGCGCGCGGCGTGTCCATCGTCGCGACGTCGAACACGCTTCCCGGCCAGCTCGGTGAGGGTCGCTTCGCGGCTCAGGACTTCCTGCGTGAGATCAAGAAGCTCGGCTCGATCTTCGAGACGATTCGCGTCGACGGCCCCGACTACCGTCACCGCGATCTCCCGCCCGCACCAGAGCCCATCTCCTCGGAGGAATTGGTCTCTCGGGCCGAGGCGATCGACGGCGCCACGCTCGACAACTTCGACGAGCTGTGCAAGCACCTCAGCACACTGCATCCGTCGCGCTACAACAAGCTGGTCGAGGGTGTGAAGGCAGTCTTCATCGACGGCGTTCACCCGGCCACGGATCAGTCTGTTGCACTGCGCATCGTGGTTCTCGCCGACCGTTTGTACGACGCGAGCATCCCGGTCACCGTTTCCGGCGCACGCCTCGATGAGATCTTCACTCCCGAGATGCTCGCCGGTGGGTACAAGAAGAAGTACCTGCGCGCGACCTCGCGTCTGCTCGCACTTTCTCGTTTCGAGGTCGCGGCCGGCTGATCAGCAGGCCTGTCAGCTGACGGGGCGCTCCATCACGAAATCGTGGTGGAGTTGTGCCCCCACGAGAAAAGTCTTCGTGCCGACCTGGGTGAAGCCGTGTTTGGCGTAGAACTTCTGGGCGCGCAGATTTTCCTGATTGACACCCAGCCAGATCCCGGCACTTCCGCTGCGTCGTGCATGGTCGACAACCGCGTCCATCAGGGATGCTGCCGCGCCGGTTCCGTGGTTTCCCGGAAGCACGTACAACTTGCTCAGTTCCGTCGTCGGGCGAAGTGTCACAGCAGCTTTGACGTCCGGATCGGCGGGCTCGTCGTCGACGAGCATCGCGTAGCCGACGATCGAGCCGTCGCGAATGACCTTGAGAACGGTTCGTGTCGGGTCCGTCAGATACTCGGAGAACTTGTCGACCGAGAGAACGTTGTCGATGAAGGCACTGATGTCGTCGTCGGATGCGTCCGGCGGACAAGCCAGCGGAAACGTCACCGCTGCCACGTCGGCGATTGCTTCGGAATCCCAGATTCCGGCCCGGTCAACGGTGATCGTCACGTCAGTTTCTACCTCTCGCGCACATGATTCGGTTGATCAAGTACACCACCTTCGTCGAGCGTGATGCTCACGCGGCGTTCTCGGCGACCGGCGTCGTGGCTCGTTTCGGTGCGAACGCGGGAGCAAGAACTATCAAGATCGCGCAGAACGCCAGCGGAATCAGGAACCCGATTCGAAGGTCACTGAAGGCAGCGACCGCGCCGACGATGCCGCCGCCGACCACCGTGCCGACGTAGTTGAAGAGGTTGATGCGTGCGATCACCGCGTCGACCTGATCCGGGGGAGCCATCCGTCCGGCGGCGCTGAAGCAGATCGGGGCGATCACCGGTACGCCGAGGCCGACGATCAGGAAGCCGGCGATGGCAACGGCGGGAGATTGCGCGAGGACAACGATCGTCATGCCGACCACGCCGATGAGAGAGCCGATCCGCACGACGGTGGTCTCACCGAACTTGCCGACCCAGTAGTCGCCGGTCAGTCGTGCGACCAGTGCCGCGATTTGGTACGCCGCCACGGAAAGGGCGGCCGTCCCGGCGTCGGCGAGCAGTTCGTCCTTGACGTACAGCGTCGACCAGTTTCCGACGCTGAAGTCGACCGCATAGAACAATGCCATCGCGACGCCGAGGAGGACGAACGCGCGGGTGGGTACGGTGAATTTCGCGGTGCTCGTGATGTTTGCATCGGCAACCGGAGACTCGGAGCGATCGAGCAGTTGCGGGCCGAAGGCCAGAAGCATCAGTCCGACAACAACTCCCGCGATCACCTGCGTTATGCGGATCGAGATGTCGAGGCTTGCGGTAGCAGAGATGAACAGAGCGCCGACAATCGCTCCGACGCTCCAGGAAGCATGGAACGAGGAGAGGATGAAGCGGCCCTTGGCGTGTTGGATCGAGACTGCCTGCATGTTGGCGGCCCCGTCGACCATGCCGAGTCCGATGCCGTAGATCGCCAGGAAGACGAAGAACATCGCCGCGTTGGGCGCAATTCCGGTTGCCCCGCCGAAGACTGCGATGACGGCGAGTCCGGTTCGCAGAGTCATCTTGCTCGACGTTCTCACGGCCAGAATCTCGGCGAGCACGCTGCCGAGCCCGGCGATGACGGACACGGTGACAACCGCAACCACAACCAGTGTCTCGCTCAGCTCGAACAAGTCCTTGTACTGCGGCAGCTGCGTCAGAATGGCGGCGAGCAGAAATCCTTGAAGTCCGAAGGCCACCGA
This sequence comes from Rhodococcus sp. P4_E4, assembly GCF_056401575.1. Classification (NCBI taxonomy): domain Bacteria; kingdom Bacillati; phylum Actinomycetota; class Actinomycetes; order Mycobacteriales; family Nocardiaceae; genus Rhodococcus; species Rhodococcus sp. P4_E4. The sequence continues at coordinate 45,843 of NZ_JBFUJB010000032.1, forward strand.
AGTGGCGATCCGAGCCCTCGTCAGGGTGCGGGTGTTATCCGTCATCAAGCAGGGCCTTTGTCTCGTTCGTTCGGTTAGGCCGAACGGTACTGGATCTTGATACTGGTCGAGTGTCCAACAAAGCTGCGTGTTTTGCACGTTTCTTTGATTAACTGACCGACATGACTCGGCAGCCGACACCAGAATTTCCGTCTTCCTTCGTCTGGGGAACCGCCACCGCGGCCTACCAAATCGAAGGAGCTGTGGCCGAAGACGGTCGCGGACCGTCGATTTGGGACGAGTTCTGTGACCGCCCCGGTGTAGTCGTCGGGGGCGACACCGGAGCGGTTGCTGCCGATCATTATCACCGCTGGGAATCGGATATCGAGTTGATGAAAGACCTCGGGCTCGACGCTTATCGGCTGTCCCTGTCGTGGTCGCGAATTCTGCCCACCGGATCGGGGGCTGTGAATGCGAAAGGGCTCGACTTCTACGACCGCCTGATCGATCGACTGTGTTCGGTGGGAATTACTCCTGCCGTCACTCTCTTTCACTGGGATCTGCCCCTCGCACTGCAAGAGCAGGGCGGCTGGATGAACCGAGACACCTCGTACCGGCTGGGGGAGTACGCCCAGGTCGTCGGCGAACGGTTGTCCGATCGCGTCGGAATGTGGATGCCGCTCAACGAACCGGTAGTGCACACGCTCTACGGTCATGCCCTGGGAGTTCATGCCCCCGGCCTGGCCTTGGGGTTCGAGGCTTTCCAAGCCGCACATCACCAGCTGCTCGGGCACGGCCTCGCTGTCGAAGCGCTTCGGGCAACCGGATGCACGAACATCGGAATCGCCTCGAACCATGCACCGGTGCGGGCCGCTTCCGATTCCCCGGAAGACGTGATGGCTGCCGACATCTACGACCACGTCGTCAATTGGATGTTCGCCGACCCGGTATTGGTCGGAAAGTACCCCGCCGACGAATTCGCCCAGCTGCTCAGCGGTCCCGTCGACGAGGACTTGAAAATCATCGGGGCGCCGCTCGACTGGTACGGGATCAACTACTACGAGCCGACGATGATTGCCGCTCCGGTGGAAGGCCAGGGGACCGAAGGTGTGCTCGAGGTCGACCTACCGCCGGGCCTGCCCTTTGCGCCTGTCGCGATTACCGGTTATCCCACAACCGATTTCGGATGGCCGATCGTTCCCGAAGGGCTGGGTGAGATCCTGCGGACGTTCCGAGCTCGGTTCGGTGACGCACTGCCGCCGATCTACATCACGGAAAGCGGATGTTCATTCCACGACGCACCGGATGCCGCAGGCGTCGTCGAGGACGAAGCGCGAATCGACTACCACGATGCGCACCTTCGCGCCCTCCGATCGGCAATGGACGACGGTGTCGACGTCCGTGGCTATTTTGTGTGGTCACTCCTCGACAACTTCGAGTGGGCAGCCGGCTACCAGGAACGATTCGGCCTGGTCCACGTCGATTTCGATACCCAGAAGCGCACACCGAAGACCTCGTTCGAGTGGTATCGCGCCCTGATCGCCGGGCACAAATCGGCTCAGGTCTGACCTGTGCGGAGGCGGTCCGGGTTGCATTCTCGAACCGGGCCGCCTAGCCTCGTCTCTCATGAAGCGAATTCTCGTAGTAAGCCGCCGTAGCGGGGTCTGAATCGGACCGACCCCTCGCTGCGGGTCGTCTTGCTACCAGTTGGTCCTCCACTTCATTCCAGGAAGACCACGATCATGACTTACAACTTCGCCTTCGCTTCTGATTCTGCCTTCGCTTCTGATTCTTCTTCTACCGCTGCTGATCCTTTCGCGACGCGTCACGGAAAATCTCTGCCAGCCGGCCTGCGCACCGAATGCTCAGCGATGTCTTGGACCGAGTTCGAGTCCACGTATGCGGCTATGAGCGGCCCGATCCGTTTGGGCGCGTGGTCCTCCGAGAAGATTGCGCCGGGTCGTTGGACTTTCGAAGCGACTCTCGGTCTGGGGGAGCGCATCCAGAAGGCTTCCGCCACCTCGACTGGCGCGATCTCGGCCATGACGTCGATGCTGCACGACGCGGGAATCTCGCTCGAGATCCTGTCTTTCCATCAGCACCAGATCGGCCACCGCACGGCGACGTTCATCTTCACCGAGTGCGACGGCCGTCGGAGCTGGGCGATGGGGATTGCGGAGTCGTCGACTGAGTCCTCGCTGCGCGCGATGACTTCGGCAGCGAACCGCTTCTCTCACTGATCAGTTACAACAATCTGATCAGCTACATCAACCGCAGTACTGACGTGGATTCCCGAGAGGGCTTGCGTCTGTACTGCGGTTGATGTGTTCGGCGCTCGAACGCAAAAAGCCGGAACCCTGAGGTTCCGGCTTCTTGCAATTTCAAATGGTGCGCGATACTGGGATTGAACCAGTGACCTCTTCCGTGTCAGGGAAGCGCTCTCCCGCTGAGCTAATCGCGCGGGTTCTGGAGAAAAATGGAGCGGACGACGGGATTCGAACCCGCGACCCCAACCTTGGCAAGGTTGTGCGCTACCAGCTGCGCCACGTCCGCATGAGCAATGAACTCCGTTACCGGAACTCAGTACTTTTCTAACTTATCAGACCTGCAAGCAGGTCTTGACCATCAGGCCCGAGGGCCTGACGTGGTGCGCGATACTGGGATTGAACCAGTGACCTCTTCCGTGTCAGGGAAGCGCTCTCCCGCTGAGCTAATCGCGCGAGGTGGAGACGGGAATCGAACCCGTGTGCACGGCTTTGCAGGCCGTTGCCTCACCACTCGGCCACTCCACCGTAAAAGGTTGAGTCACACCTCTCGAGCGGACGACGGGATTCGAACCCGCGACCCCAACCTTGGCAAGGTTGTGCGCTACCAGCTGCGCCACGTCCGCATCGCACCGTGTTGCTTGGGGAGCTGCTCGCTCTCCTCGGTGCGTTGGAAACATTAGCCGACCGTGTCGGATACACACAAATCACCAGCTCAGTGGCGTGTTCGGAGTCGAATCGGCCCGTCGCGCGCGTTGCAACTGTCCGTCTTGGCGATGAATACGGTCTGAAATCAGCTCGAATTCGGAGATTTCGGGGTCGCCTGGGGCAAAACGAATGCCAACCTGGTGATTCGTATTCATCGCGCAGCCGTGTTAATGTTCCAATTCGTTCGAGCGCATGCGTTCGGATGACTTACGGTCCCGTGGCTCAGTGGGAGAGCGTCCGCTTCACACGCGGAAGGTCGCTGGTTCGATCCCAGCCGGGACCACAGAAAAACACTGAAGGCGTTCCCGATCATCGGGGACGCCTTCAGTCGTTTGAGAGCACAGTCGTTTGAGAGCACAGTCGTTTGAGAGCACAGCTGTTTGAGAGCACAGCTGTTCGAGGGCACGGTTGTTTCGGCATGCAGACCGTCGTCGCAGGTCGCCGGCCAATGATTTCGGTAGCCTGGTCGAAGAGACATTTCGCGACCGAAAAGGTGACCGACTTGAGTACCGAAAAGGTCGATTCTCCCGTCGACAATTCAGACCTGTCCGTCTTCCAAGACGCAGAGTCCCGCTGGGAGCGGTGGCGCGCTGGAATCGCCGCGCGGCCCACCCTCAATCTTGCGTACCGCATCGGTGTGGGAGTCGTGGGCACGATCGTGTTCGCAGCAGGCATCGTGGCTATTCCGTACCCCGGGCCCGGTTGGCTCATCGTCTTCGCCGGCCTCGGCATACTGGCGTCGGAGTTCGCGTGGGCACATCGACTCCTTCATTTCGCGAAGGCTCGATACGACAGGTTCATGGAATGGTTCGGCAAGCAGTCGCTGTTCGTCAAGGGGTTGGGCGTTCTGTTCACCACAGTGATCGTCCTGGCGACTTTGTGGGTGCTCGGCACCTTCGGCCTGATCGGGGGATGGGTGGGCCTGGACTACTCGTGGCTCGAGTCGCCACTGTGAGCTGAACGCGGCCCGGTTTCCTTCACTCGGTTGTCTCACCATGTCGGTAGGGCCGATAACATGATCGTGCGCGTGCTCGCAGTGGGTACGACGCCTGTCTAACTTGTCGCAATACCTTTAGGAGCACATCGCCGTGACCAGTCCCGCGCCAGAGCACTCAGCCGCCCCACTTCGGGTGCCCGCGGGGACGACCGCCGGGACTGCAGTGCGCGAAGCCGGATACCCCACGAAGGGGCCCGACGTGATCGTCGTTGTCCGCGATGGCGAGGGAACGCTCAAGGATCTGTCGTGGACACCTGAGGTCGATGTCGACGTCGAGCCGGTGGCAGCATCCACCGAGGACGGCCGCAGCGTCATCCGGCACTCCGCGGCTCACGTCCTCGCGCAGGCGGTCCAGAAGGAATTCCCCGACGCGAAGCTCGGCATCGGTCCGCCGATCAAGGACGGCTTCTACTACGACTTCGCGGTGGACCGCCCGTTCACTCCGGAGGATCTGGCCAAGCTCGAAAAGCGTATGAAGCAGATCATCAAGGGATCGCAGCGTTTCTCGCGTCGAGTGGTCGATTCGATCGAGGACGCTCGGGTCGAGTTGGCCGACGAGCCCTTCAAGCTCGAACTGATCGACGACAAGTCCGGTATCGACGATCCCGAGATCATGGAGGTGGGTGGCAACGAGCTGACCATCTACGACAATCTCGATCCTCGTACCGGCGACAAGATCTGGTCCGATCTGTGCCGCGGCCCGCATATTCCGACCACGAAGCACATTCCGGCCTTCAAGTTGACCCGAAGCTCCGCCGCCTACTGGCGTGGCAACCAGGACAACGCCGATCTTCAGCGTGTCTACGGCACCGCGTGGGAGTCCACCGAGGCTCAGGACGAGTACCTCGAACTGCTCGCCGAGGCCGAGCGTCGTGATCACCGCAAGCTCGGTACCGAACTGGACCTCTTCAGCTTCCCCGACGAGCTCGGTTCGGGCCTGCCGGTGTTCCACCCCAAGGGCGGCATCATCCGCACCGAGATGGAGAACTACTCGCGCAGCCGCCACATCGAGGCGGGCTACGAGTTCGTCAACACTCCGCACATCACCAAGGGACATCTGTACGAGGTTTCCGGTCACCTCGACTGGTACCGCGACGGAATGTTCCCGGCGATGCACGTCGACGAGGAACTGAACGAGGACGGCACCGTGCGCAAGCCGGGCCAGGACTACTACCTCAAGCCGATGAACTGCCCGATGCACAACCTGATCTTCCGTGCTCGCGGACGCTCGTACCGTGAATTGCCGTTGCGGCTCTTCGAATTCGGCTCGGTCTACCGCTACGAGAAGTCCGGCGTCATCCACGGCCTGACCCGCGTGCGCGGCATGACCCAGGACGACGCTCACATCTACTGCACCCGTGAGCAGATGCGCGACGAGCTGACCACCACCCTGCAGTTCGTTCTGAACCTGCTCAAGGACTACGGCCTCGACGACTTCTACCTCGAACTGTCCACCAAGAACCCGGACAAGTTCGTCGGTAGCGACGACGTCTGGGAAGAGGCGACCGCAACGCTTGCCGAGGTCGGCGAAGCTTCCGGCCTGACTCTGGTGCCGGATCCGGGTGGAGCCGCGTTCTACGGTCCCAAGATCTCCGTTCAGGTCAAGGACGCACTCGGCCGCACCTGGCAGATGTCGACCATCCAGCTCGACTTCAACCTGCCCGAGCGGTTCGAACTCGAGTACACCGGCAACGACGGCGTCAAGACTCGTCCGGTCATGATCCACCGCGCGCTGTTCGGCTCGATCGAGCGGTTCTTCGGTGTCCTGACCGAGCACTACGCGGGCGCGTTCCCGGCGTGGCTGGCGCCGGTGCAGGTCGTCGGAATCCCGGTGGCCGAGGCCTTCGCCGATCACCTGTTCGACGTCACGAAGAAGCTCAAGGCAGCCGGTGTTCGCGCCGAGGTCGATTTCAGTGATGACCGGATGCAGAAGAAGATCCGTAACCACACCACGCAAAAGGTCCCGTTCATGCTCCTCGCGGGCGAGCGTGACGTGGAAGCCGGCGCGGTCAGCTTCCGTTTCCGTGACGGCACCCAGATCAACGGAATTCCCGTCGACGACGCCGTCCGGATCATCACCGAGTGGATCGGTCGCCGCGAGAATGCCTCGCCGACAGCCGAACTGGTGCAGCCAAGCGTGGCGCAGTGAGCGCCCCCGGTGACGATGGTCCGGGTTCGCTGATCGACCACGGCGTCGGCGATCCTGATCATTTGCAGCGTATTTGGTCGCCACATCGGATGTCGTACATCACCGAGGCGCCCAACACCCCGGGTACGACGGGTGAACCGTTCATCGACATTCCGAAAATGTCGGACGAGGAAGGGTTGATCGTCGCCCGCGGTGAACACGTCTACGCGGTCTTGAACCTGTACCCGTACAACCCGGGTCACCTGATGGTGGTGCCGTACCGCAAGGTCGCGGCCCTCGAAGACCTCACGCCGGAGGAGAGCGCCGAGTTGATGGCGTTCACCCAGCGTGCGTTGCGGGTGATCAAGAGCGTGTCGAATCCGCACGGATTCAACGTCGGTCTGAATCTCGGTGCTGCCGCGGGCGGTTCGCTGTCCGAGCACCTTCACCAACACGTAGTCCCACGTTGGGGCGGCGACGCCAACTTCATCACCGTGCTCGGTGGGGTCAAGGTGATGCCGCAATTGCTGCGGGAGACCAGGGGACTACTCGCCGGTGCCTGGCAACAATAGGTTGATGCATCCGGCTTCATGGCAGGATGCATTGCTGCAACGAGTTCCGAACCGGAACTCACGACGGGGAGGGTTCCTGCGGTGTTGAGCTTCTTCGGGCGCGCATCGGTGTCCAAGGTGACGGCACCTATGGGGAAGGCGCTGGTCAAGACCGGTCTGACGCCGGACTCGGTGACGGTGATCGGCACGGTGGCAAGCGTCGCCGGTGCGGTGACGCTGTTTCCGTCCGGACATCTGTTCTGGGGAACCTTGTTCATCTGGTTCTTCGTCATGTTCGACATGCTCGACGGCGCAATGGCTCGTGCTCGCGGCGGCGGAACGCGGTACGGGGCGGTACTGGACGCGACCTGCGACCGCGTGGCCGACGGCGCGATTTTTGCCGGCCTGGCCTGGTGGGCGGTCTACCACGAGAACAGCAAGTGGCTGCTCGTCGCGACGCTCATCTGCCTCGTCACCTCGCAGGTCATCTCGTACGCGAAGGCGCGCGCAGAGGCGAGCGGGCTGACTGCGGACGGCGGGTGGATCGAGCGCCCGGACCGACTGATCATCGTGTTGGTCGGATCTGGCCTGACAGGTATGGGTCTACCGTGGGCGATTCACATCGCGATGTGGGTACTTGCCGCCGGAAGTATCGTGACGGTCTTCCAACGAGTGCTCGCGGTGCGCAATTCGCCTGGCGCCCGGGAACTTCTGCCGATCGCCCCGGCGGCATCGACGGTCGAAGGCGCGGCGGGCACCGAGGGCGATCCCAAGCCTGAAGGTGAGGCAGAGCAGTGAGTTTTTCCGAGCGCGCAACCGATCTGGGATATGCCGCGGGTTGGCGGCTGGTGAGAAGCCTGCCGGAATCGGTGGCGGTCAAGCTGTTCGACGCCGGAGCGGATTTCGCGGTACGCAAGGGCGGACCCGAACAACTCAGGAAGAACCTCGCGAGAGTTCTGGGCACGACGCCGGCGGAAGTTCCGGATCAGTTGATCAAGGATTCAATGCGCTCGTACGCCCGGTACTGGCGTGAGGCGTTCCGTCTTCCGTCGATGGACCTGGTCGCGACAGGTAAAGCGCTGCATGCGCTGGTCGAGGGCCAGGAACATCTGGAAAAAGCAATGGCGGCAGGTCATGGCGCGGTATTGGCGCTGCCCCACAGCGGTAATTGGGACATGGCCGGCGTGTGGTGTGTTCAGCAATGGGGTGGGTTGACCTCCGTTGCCGAGCGGCTCAAGCCCGAATCCCTGTACGAACGGTTTGTCGAATACCGCGAGAGTCTCGGTTTCGAGATCTTCCCGCTAAGCGGCGGGGAGCATCCACCGTTCGTCGAACTCTCCAAGCATCTGCGTGAGAACAAGATCGTGTGCCTGTTGGGGGAGCGCGATCTGGCGAAGAAGGGTGTGCCCGTCACCTTCTTCGGCGAACCTACTCGCATGCCCGCCGGCCCGGCGAAGCTCGCGATCGACACCGGCGCGCCGCTACTTCCGGTCCACTGCTGGTTCACTCCCGACGGTTGGGGTTTCAAGATCGACCCGCCGATCGACGTATCCGGCGGAGTCGGCCCGGCCACGCAGGCGCTTGCCGACCGTTTCGCGGTCAACATCGCAGCGCACCCCGCTGACTGGCACATGCTTCAGCCGCTGTGGCGCTCCGACCTCTCCGAATCGCGGCTCGCCCGCATGGAGGGTGAATGAAAATCGGCATGATCTGCCCGTACTCCTTCGACGTCCCCGGCGGCGTGCAGGCGCACGTGGTGGATCTGGCCGAGGTGCTGATCGAACGTGGTCACAAAGTGAGTGTGCTTGCGCCGTCGTCCGATGACGACGAGTTGCCGGATTTTGTGGTTTCCGCAGGTAAAGCCGTCGCGATTCCCTACAACGGTTCTGTTGCGCGGTTGTCTTTCGGCCCGACGGCGAACAACCGCCTCCGCAAGTTCATCGCGGAAGGTGACTTCGACGTTCTACATATCCACGAACCCAATGCGCCGAGTCTGTCCATGCTCGCGTTGCGTATCGCGGAAGGCCCTATCGTCGCCACCTTCCACACGTCGACCACGAAGTCGTTGGTGCTGAGCACTTTTCAGGGTGTCTTGGCTCCGTATCTCGAGAAGATCAGTGGCCGGATCGCAGTCTCGGAGTTGGCGCGTCGTTGGCAGGTCGAGTCCCTCGGATCCGATGCGGTCGAAATTCCCAACGGCGTCGATGTCGCAGCGTTTGCCGAGGCCGATCTGTTGCCCGGCTACCCGCGCGAAGGTGGAACCATTCTGTTCCTCGGTCGCTACGACGAACCGCGCAAGGGGATGGCCGTCCTCCTCGGCGCACTGCCGGAGTTGGTCGAGCGTCACCCGGATCTCGAAGTGATCGTGGTCGGACGCGGCGACGAGGAGAAACTCCGCAAAGAGGCGGGCAAGTACTTCAAGCATCTCCGCCTGCTCGGGCAGGTCAGCGATGAGGAGAAAGCGTCGGCGCTTCGCAGTGCGGACGTCTACTGTGCGCCCAATCTCGGCGGTGAGAGCTTCGGGATCGTGCTGGTCGAGGCCATGGCGGCTGGCACTGCCGTCGTGGCCAGTGAGTTGGACGCTTTCCGCCGTGTTCTTCGCGACGGTCAGGCCGGCTTGCTGGTCCCCATCGGGAACTCCGATGCCTTGGCCGAGGCAATCGATTCCGTTCTCGGTGACCCGGATCGACGACGCGCGCTGGTCAACACCGCGACAAGTGTTGTTGCCGAATACGACTGGCCGGTGGTGGCCGAACAGATCCTGCGTGTCTACGAGACCGTCACGGTTGGCGGCACCGGCGTACGCGTGGTGGGTTCATGACCTTCTCCGCTCTGACGATCTTCATTCTCGGGCTCGTCGCTGCCGTCGTCCTGGTCGTCGGACTGTGGGCGTACGGGACGGCGAACCGACTCGATCGACTGCATGTGCGTTCGGATCAGTCGTGGTTGGCGCTCGATGCGGCTCTGTCCCGTCGTGCCGCGGTTGTCCGCGCGGCGGCTGTGGACATGAGCGCCGACGACGCCCGCAGATTCGTCACCTTGGCGGACGCCGCCGAACGGGCGGATCGTCAGGATCGCGAGCTTGCCGAGAACCGGCTGTCCAATGCTCTCGCTGCCTACGGCACGACCTCGCTGCGACCTCAACTGGTGGCCGAGTTGGCCGATGCCGAGGCGCGCGTGCTGATCGCCCGGCGGTTCCACAACGACGCGGTGCGAGACACTCTCGCGTTGCGTACCCGACGACTTGTTCGATGGCTACATCTCGGCGGAACGGCGCCACTGCCTCAATACTTCGAGATCTCTGAGCGCACGACCGCGGCGGCGGTGCCCGAGGGAATCACCGTGGATACGTCACGGACCTCTGCCCGCGTGGTGATGCTGGACGAGGAAGATCGGGTGCTGCTGTTGCGCGGGCACGATCCCAAGATCCCGAACACTTACTTCTGGTTCACCGTCGGCGGCGGGCTCGAACGCGGCGAACATCTGCGAGCGGCCGCGGTTCGTGAGATCGAGGAGGAAACGGGGTTCAAGGTAGCGCCGGAGAATCTGCGAGGTCCGCTTTGGCGTCGGGTGGCGATCTTCCCGTTCGACGGTGAGCTGATCCGTTCGGAAGAGCTGTTCTTCGCTACGCGCACTCACGGCTTCGAGCCGGTCTTCCAAGGCCACACGGAATTGGAACAGCGTGCCATCACCGGCCATCGCTGGTGCAGCGCCGACGAGATCCGCCGACTGGCCAAGTCCGGTGAGCCCGTCTACCCGTTGGATCTGGCAAACCTCCTGGTGGAGGCCGCGACGATTGCGGACGGTTCCGAGGATCCGGAAGTGCGTTCCATCCGCTGATCGTTCGGTCGTTCAGTGCTCGCGGCCGTTTAAGGCCAGCAATGGCAAATTGGATACGGAATCGAAGGCCGGTTCGTCCTAGAGTTCTGGCCAGAGGCCTCCGAGCGTATGAACTCGTGTGTTCGCCGTGCCTTGTTTCTTTCGTCACGCCACTACTGCAGGAGTTTGCTGTGAGCACCCCCGACTCTGCCCCCACCACCGCCATCGGCACCGCCCGCGTCAAGCGCGGCATGGCTGAAATGCTCAAGGGCGGTGTGATCATGGACGTGGTCACCGCTGAGCAGGCCAAGATCGCCGAAGACGCCGGCGCCGTCGCCGTCATGGCACTCGAGCGGGTCCCCGCAGACATTCGCGCACAGGGCGGCGTCTCGCGCATGAGTGACCCGGACATGATCGACAGCATCATCTCCACCGTCAGCATCCCCGTCATGGCGAAGGCACGCATCGGTCACTTCGTCGAAGCTCAGATCCTGCAGAGCCTCGGCGTCGACTACATCGACGAGTCCGAGGTCCTGACCCCGGCCGACTACGCCAACCACATCGACAAGTGGAAGTTCACCGCTCCCTTCGTCTGTGGCGCCACCAACCTCGGTGAAGCGCTCCGTCGCATCAACGAAGGCGCGGCCATGATCCGCTCGAAGGGTGAAGCCGGCACCGGAGACGTCTCCAACGCCACCACTCACATGCGCACCATCCGCGGCGAGATCCGCCGGTTGACCTCGCTGAGCGAGGACGAACTGTACGTAGCCGCCAAGGAACTGCAGGCCCCCTACGAACTGGTCGTCGAGGTCGCCAAGGCCGGCAAGCTGCCTGTCACCATGTTCACCGCCGGCGGCATCGCCACCCCGGCAGACGCTGCGATGATGATGCAACTCGGCGCCGAGGGCGTCTTCGTCGGATCGGGCATCTTCAAGTCCGGCAACCCGAAGCAGCGCGCTGAGGCCATCGTCAAGGCCACCACGTTCTACGACGACCCGGACGTGCTCGCCAAGGTCTCGCGCGGACTCGGCGAGGCAATGGTCGGCATCAACGTCGACGACCTGCCCGTCGGACACCGCCTCGCAGAGCGCGGTTGGTGACAGCAGGTTCGACGACCGGGCTCAGTGCCTGAAAGTCTTCACACAAGAAGGGCGGCGGTTGCA
>NZ_JBFUJB010000032.1:57464-89324 GCF_056401575.1 Rhodococcus sp. P4_E4
CCCCCCCCCCCCCCCCCCCCTTCGGGGTGTGGCGGACCGTCAGATGCTGTCCGATACCTCGAACACGAACTCGACCTCGACGGCACTGTTTCGGGGGAGTTCGGCCACGCCGATCGCAGAGCGGGCGTGTTGTCCAGCGGTACCGAAGATCTCGGCCAGCAGGTCGGACGCACCGTTGATCACCTGGGGTTGCTGCGAGAATCCGGATCCCGAAGCAACAAATCCAACGACCTTGACGACCCGAACGATGCGGTCGAGACCGACCAAGGCATCAACGGCCGCGAGTCCGTTGAGAGTGCACAACCGCGCCGCCTGGGCGGCGTCTTCGACGGAGACGCCCTCGCCCAACTTGCCGATGCACGTCGTAGTGCCGTCGACGAGCGGCAATTGCCCCGACGTGTAGACGTATGACCCCGTCTGAACGGCGGGGAGGTATGAGCCTGCGGGGGTGGCAACAGGCGGGAGGGTCAGGTCGAGTGCGGCGAGTCGTGCGGTCCAGGTACTTGCGTCGTTCATCGGTTCCTCAATGGGTTCTTTTGTCCGGGAATGGTGTTCGAGTCTGTCATCGGGAGTCTCGGCAAGTCCAAGTCGTATTTGCGCCCACCCCATCACTTTTGGTGATATTCGCCGTCGTCGGATTCAAAATGATGTTCGAGTTGGACACCTAAACTGTGTCGTATGTCGTCAATTCGTAACATCTCACTGGGGATACCTGTCCGTTCCGGTCACGTACTCATGCTCGACGGCACGGACTCTGTCACAGGGGAGAACTTTCATCGATTGATCGGTGGCGGTATCGAGTTCGGTGAGACGGCCGAGGCAGCGCTGCGACGCGAGTTCGCGGAGGAACTCGGCGTCAGGTTGGGAAGCGTCGAGTTGCTCGAGGTCGTCGAGAACATCTTCGAGTTCGAGGGGCGACCTGGGCATGAGATTGTCCATGTCTTTGCAGTCGACTCAGCTGACATCGATGCGTTTCCGCTCGACGTGCAACTCCGAGTCCTCGACGAAGGTAGTCCAGTCCACTGGGTTTTGAGTGGTGGGTCCGACCGCCCTATCTACCCGGCCGAAGCTGCCCGCATTATCAACGCCCTGGTTCAGTAGGGGAATCCGTTGCCGGAACACGAGTGGCCGCAAAGGTTGCTCCGCAACAATTTTCGGTCAATCGGGATTGTTCGGACTGATTCCTGGAAATCATGGATAGCGAACGTATATTCGAATAATGTTGAGGAATGTTCGATGACGGAGTAGGAAGTTCGGGTACCGCAGCGCAGCTGCCTGGTGCCGAATCCGACTGCGCCCTCATCGATCTCATCGCCGATCTGCATGCGCGCGAATCGATGCTCGTGGAACGGAAACTGGCTGCCATTGCCGAGTTTTTCGAGCGTCGCAGCGCTGACCACACCGATAATGGTGCTTGGTCGTCTACCGCTCACGAACTGGCTGAGGCCGAGCTCGGCGCGGCATTGACCATGGGCCGTGCCTCAGCGGGAAAGTTGATCGGTCTCGGCTTTTCTCTCAAGTCTCGGCTCCATCGCACGCGTGCCGCCATGGCGCGCGGAGAACTGGATCTATATCGAGTCGGATTGATCGACTCCGCTACGGCCAACGTCGCCGACGATTTGATCGACGAGGTGGAACGGCAACTCCTCGAAAAGATCTCGGCGCCACCGATGCCTGGCGGTACTGGCTTGACCGGTCGCCGATTGACAGCGGCTATCGACCGGATCGTCGCCGTGGTGGATCCCGAGGGGATGCGCGAACGTCGACGCCGCGCCCTGGCTGATCGGTTCGTGGGTGTGAGCGCTGCCGAGGACGGAATGGCGCGGATATTGGGGAGTATTCCGGCGGAGGAAGCACGGGCTTTCGACCGTCGGTTGCGGGAGTTGGCAATGTCGGTGTGTCGACACGATTCCCGTAAGTACGAGCAACGACGAGCTGACGCATTGGGAGCGTTGGTATCCGGGTCGACGATTCTGCCGTGCGATTGCGGCCGGGACGATTGCCCACAAGATCGAAGCGGGATTGTCGTGGTGCGTCGGCCGTTGGTTCACGTGGTCATGCTGGAATCAACGCTTCAGGGCGGTGACGCACCAGGTGCAGACGAACCCGCTCACCTTGACGGTTATGGAGTGATCAGTGCAGAGCATGCGCGTGACATCGCCGCGGGTGCGCTGATTCGGAAGGTGAAAGTACCAGTCGATGCCGCGCTCGAGTCTTCCGGTGAGGGCGAGCCAGTACCTCCGCCCGTTGTTCCTTCGGCGTCGGTCTACCGCCCAGGCGCTGTCCTCGACACCTGGGTGCGGGTGATCGCAGGAAGCTGCCAGTGGTTGCACTGCGATGTCGCTGCATGGAATTCAGATCTTGATCACACGGAGCCCTTTGATCATCGCGATCCCACTCGTGGTGGAAAGACCGTGGCGTCGAATATGAGTGCGTATTGTCGAAACCATCACCGCCTCAAGCATTCCGGTCAGTGGTTGCACACCTCGAACCCGGACCGGAGTGTCATGCTGACTTCGCCGACCGGACATTGCTACCGAACCAGGCCGTCAGGTCTGCTGGCGGGAATGCTCGAGCCTGTACTGCCCGAGGGTGGTCGGCGTCGGCGCACACGTCTGGAGAACGAGGCCTCTCGTGTGCGGGGTGAACGCCGGCGTCAGCGGATACGGATGCACCGGCGGATGAAGAAGGCACAGAGGAGGACCTTCGACGGCGGAGACGATCCACCGCCATTCTGAGTCGATGCGCCCCGTCGCTCAGTGTTTTCGGATGCCCACTTTGGTGGCCGGGGGTGCGTCAGGCATTGTGTGAAGGTCGGTAGACGTCGGTACACGGGAAGATGTGGAGCATCGATGGCGAGGATCGAAGAAATTCTGGAGTTGGAACGCCTCGAGCGTGACATCTTTCGAGGAATCATCGCGGAGACCACCCTGACCCGCACTTTCGGCGGCCAGGTCGCCGGTCAGGCATTGGTGTCAGCGGTACGCACGGTCGATCCGGCCTATTCAGTTCATTCGTTGCACGGATATTTCCTGCGTCCGGGCAATCCGATGGAGCCGACCGTTTTTCTGGTTGATCGTGTTCGGGACGGTCGATCGTTCGCGACCCGCTTGGTCACCGGAATTCAAGACGGGCAAGCCATTTTCACGATGTCGGCGTCCTTCCACGTCCAAGACGAAGGCATCGAGCACCAGGACGAGATGCCACCGGTCCCTGACCCCGAGACCTTGGCCATCGCCCAGGATTCGGAAGATCCCGAGACTGCGTGGCTGGCTCGCGAGTGGGCCGATTGGGACCTCCGGATGGTGCCGAAGGCCGACATCAACAAACGTCCAGGCGCTGCCGCACAGCAGCAAGTATGGTTCCGTTCCCGCGAGGCTCTCCCGGACGACCCGGTATTTCACGTGTGCACGCTTGCGTACATGAGCGACATGACGCTGCTCGGATCTTCCCGAGGCCCTCACATGGACGTCGCAATGCAAAGCGCCTCGCTCGATCACGCCATGTGGTTCCTGCGGCCGTTCCGGGCCGACGAGTGGCTGTTGTACGACCAGACGTCGCCGTCAGCGGGCTTCGGTCGCGCATTGACGCAGGGACGAATCTTCGACAGCCGAGGAAATATGGTTGCTGCAGTCGTTCAGGAAGGCCTGACCAGGCTGTATCGCCCGAAGTGAGGTCGGCCGCAGTGAGATCAATCGCAGTGAGACCTTCACTGGCGAGACCGCACCGCAGGCCGGGCCGGATGGTCGTACCTGACCTCGAAATCGACCTCCTCGGACACCTCTGATCGGTGTTCGAGGAGTGCGTCGACGGTCCACAGATCCGCCTCCGGAGTGTGCCGCCGCATGGCAGGTTCGCTCATGTCCAGGCGGACGCTGACGTCGAACTCCAGCCCACGCCCGAGCAACATCGGACCGGCGATCACGATGACCGCGCGCTCATGGACGGGGACGCGGGTCGAGCGAGCCGATCGATCGGTGGGTTCGTCCCAGAGTTTCGGCAACAACGCTCGTTTGGTGCGGGCAGCGGTGATCACTTCACGATCGAGTGCCGGATAGTCGAACCAGATGGTGCGGTAACTCAGCGCATCCTCGTGACCGAACTCGTATCGCAGCGAAGCCGGCCGCACGTAGTCGTGCAGTGACACAACAGCACTCGGCCTGCTGTGCGACTCGACGGCGGCCCGGACCAGTTCCGCGAGCCGAGACGGCTGCGCACAATCAGGTCCGTCGATCGCTACTACCGCCACCGACGGAAATGATCCGGTCAGCGTTGCGATCTGCTCGGCCAGGGCGAGGGGAGTGGACGGGATGAATGTGCTCACGCCCACCATGGTGCCGTGCCCGCTCGCCGAGGCGATATTGTGAACCGTCATCGCGCCCACTGCGGCGGTCTATTTCCGGAGGACTCATGGTTGGTATCGAGGAGATCCTCGCGCTCGAACACCTGGAGAAGGACATCTTCCGTGGTGCGGTCCATCCCACCGCACTTCAGCGGACGTTCGGCGGGCAGGTTGCCGGGCAGTCGTTGGTTTCTGCCGTGAGTACCGTCGACGAGAGCTACCACGTGCACTCGTTGCACGGATACTTCCTGCGCCCGGGCAACCCGAAGATTCCGACGGTCTACCTGGTGGACCGCATCCGCGACGGGCGCTCGTTCTGCACCCGCCGGGTGAACGCAGTCCAGGACGGCAAGACGATCTTCACGATGTCGGCCTCGTTCCACGTCGAGGACGAAGGTATCGAGCATCAGGATCGGATGCCTTCCGTTCCGGCGCCGGAGGACTTGCAGGACGCGCAGACCGTTCCCAAGTTGGCGGAATCGCAGTTCTACCAAGAATGGAAGAACTGGGACATCAGAATTGTGCCGGCCGAGCAGAGTGCGTCAGCGCCGGATCTCGCCGCACAACAGCGCGTGTGGATGCGCTACCGCGAGCCTCTGCCGGATCGTCCGCTGCTGCACATCTGCACGCTTGCGTACCTCAGTGACATGACCCTGCTCGGAACTTCGAAAGTCCCGCACCGGGGCGTGAAGACGCAGACTGCTTCGCTCGATCACGCGATGTGGTTCCTGCGTCCGTTCCGGGCCGACGAGTGGTTGCTCTACGACCAGACATCGCCGTCGGCAGGTTTCGGTCGCGCGCTCACTCAGGGGCGTATCTACGATCGCGATGGCAACATGGTGGCAGCGGTGGTTCAGGAGGGTTTGACGCGTCTGGAACGCGAACCCGACAGCCGTGAGAACAAGACAGGAACTGTGTGATGACGCGTCCGTTGATCGGTGTACTCGCCCTCCAGGGTGATGTTCGCGAACACCTTGCTGCACTTGATGATTCGGGTGCGGATGCCGTGGGTGTCCGTCGGCCGGAGGAGCTGGACAAGGTAGACGGAATCGTGATTCCGGGTGGCGAATCCACCACCATGAGCCGGCTTCTGCAGGTGTTCGAACTGTTGGATCCGCTGCGTGAGCGTCTTCGCGGCGGTCTGCCGGCCTACGGTTCGTGTGCCGGCATGATTCTGCTGGCGAGCGAGGTACTCGACACCCGGCCGGACGCCGAGCATCTCGGCGCCATCGACATGACGGTGCGCCGCAACGCTTTCGGCAGACAGGTCGATTCTTTCGAGTCCGACCTGGAGTTCGAGGGCATCATCGGAGATCCCATCCGCGCCGTCTTCATCCGCGCGCCGTGGGTGGAGCGAGTTGGACCGGGCGTTGAGGTCCTTGCGCAGGTTCCCGCCGCCGCGGGGGAGGCCGCGGGCCGGATCGTCGCGGTTCGGCAGGGCTCGGTGATCGCCACTTCTTTCCATCCCGAGGTAACCGGTGACCGTCGAGTACACGAGATGTTCGTCGATCTGGTTCGCGGATAACTCGAGTAGCCAGCCTCGGCCGAACCTACAGCTCCAGTTCGCGGGCAAGGATCGCTGCCTGGACGCGTGAGGTGAGGTGCAACTTCGACAGAACTCGCGACACATGCGACTTCACCGTCGGAGCACCGACACCGAGTTCACGCGACAGTTCGGCATTGGACATACCCGTCCCCAGCAGCGCGAGCACCTCACGTTCACGGTCGGTGAGCTCGCTCAATCCCAGCGGTTCGGTGGGTTTGGGTGCACGCTGCACGAACTCGCCGATCAGTGCACGCGCCGCGCGAGGAGCGAGCACTGCATCTCCGGCCGCGACGTTGCGGATAGCGTTGGTCAGTTCGTCCGCGGTCGCAGTCTTGAGCAGGAATCCCGACGCGCCGGCGCGCAGGGCCGCGAAGACGTATTCGTCGAGGTCGAAGGTGGTCAACACCAGAACCCGGCTGCGGGTCGTCCCGATGATCTGACGCGTCGCCTCGATGCCGTCGGTGCCTGGCATCCGGACGTCCATGAGTACGACGTCGGGTTGATGCGTGCGGGTGACGGTGATCGCCGACGCTCCGTCACCGGCTTCTGCAACGACATCGATGTCGTCGTGCTGCCGCAGGATCATCGCCAGGCCGGAGCGGATTGCGGCGTGGTCGTCGACCAGGGCGACGGTGATCACCGATCCGTTCCGTTCGGTGCGGGGACCGGTAGCTGCGCGCATACCGTCCATTCTCCGTCGACCGGAAGTGCGTCGAGTGAACCGCCCAGCAGCTCGGCGCGGTGACGCATGTTTGCAAGTCCACGCGTTCCAGCCCGCGGATGGGATGTGTCGCGACCGACCGGGTTTCGGATCTCGATCTGTAATGCATTGTGCTGGAGAGAGATCGACATCGAGATCGGCGCACCAGGTGCATGCTTGAGCGCATTGGTCAACGCTTCCTGGGTGATCCGATACGCCGTGTGATCGACCACGCTCGGCAGGTCGGCAGCATCGATGTCGATCGCAACGTGCACAGTGCCGCCGGCTGCCCGAACTGCGTCCAGGACGACGGGCAACTCGGTCAGCCGCGGGGGAGAGGAACGCGGGTCCGGGGTCTCGTCGTCCCCGGCGTGGAGCAGTTCGATCATCGACCGCATCTCGGAAAGGCCCGCGAGACTGCTCGATCTGATCGCTCCGATCATCTCCCTCAAGCCGTCGTCTGGTTCGCCCCGTTCACCGGAGAGAGCTGTGGTGGACAGTGCCGCCTCCGAATGGATTGCGATGGCGGAGAGGTGGCTTGCGATGACGTCGTGCAGATCGCGCGCCATGGTTGCTCGTTCGTGAGCGACTGCGGCCTCGCGGTCCAGAGTGGCGAGTGCTTCGTGGACTCTGGAACGCTCGCGTTCGGCCTCGGTCAGTTCGACTTGTCGACGGATGACCAGTGCCCACCACACCGGCGTACCGAAGAACAGTGCCGTCACCACGCCTGCCCCAGCCGCAGCGCGGACGTCCTGGGTGGACAGGTAGACGAGTGCGGTGAGCGCGGCAACCGTCACCGCGGTCAGAGAACACACCACTCGGCCCAGCCGCGCCGTCCCGTACAGAACTGCGGCGTAGGTGAGATCCGAGAGGACCAGCCACATCGGCAGAGTGGGTCCCAGGGCAGCGTCGACCGCGACGATGACGGCCCCCGCCGCCAAAGCTGTTGCCGGACGCACCCGCCGGAACGAGTCGATCGCACACAGCAGAGCCAGCATCCCGATCCGAACCCCGGCGGGAACCTCGGCGACACCTCCGACATCGGTCCACATTTGGTACAGGCCGACCAGGTAGAGGAGTACCCCGATCGCGAACAGGCCGAAGGCGATGAGCGGATCGTTCCACTTGCCGACACTCCGACTTCTGGTCACCACAGACTTATCAGAGCACATCGGGGCGCCTGACTTGTCATACCAAATGATGAGGTCGGCGTTGTTCCGATGGCTGATGTGCGGATTCGATAGAGAAGACAGGCTCGACGTATGAAAATTCGCTTCGAGTTGATGATCGGCATTCTCTTGGTCGTCGGTGGCGGCTGTCTGTGGCTGTTCGCGCGTGACGCCGAGTTCTTCTGGTTTCGCGGCGGACCACTCGGCGTGATCCTCGCGATCATCGGTGCCTTCGACATCGTGAATGCAGTCCGAACGAGGGAGACAGCGATACCCGAGCGCCGAAACGACTGACGTGGAACTCGTCCTGCTCACCACGCTGGGCGGGCTCGCCCTGCTGGACAGTACGAGCATCGGAACTTTGGTCGTCCCGGTCTGGATGTTGTTGATGCCGGGACGACCGCAGGTTCGCAGGCTGCTGACGTATCTGGTGGTCATCACGACGTTCTATTTTGTCGTCGGGGTGGCAGTCTGGACGACGGCACGGGCAGGTATGCCTGTCGTCGCCCCGCTGCTCGAAACCCCCGCCGCCCGCGGTGCGCAGTTGATACTCGGTATCGCGTTGTTCGCGTGGAGCTTTCGATTCGATTCCGAGAAGAGGCGCACATCCGGTCAAGCCGATCGAACCCATGTTTGGCGAGAGCGGGTGCTCGGCTCGGCCAGTTCCGCGAGAAGTGTTGTACTTCTGGCAATTGCTGCCGGGACCGCCGAATTGGTGACGATGCTGCCCTACTTGGCGGCGATCGCGATGATCACCGCTGCTGGGCTGTCCGCAGTCACGTCTGCGTCGATACTTGCCGGATACTGCCTGATCATGGCCACTCCGGCAGTGCTTCTGTTGTGCGGGCGGATCGTGGCCGGCGACCGACTGGACAAGCCGCTGAGCGGGGTGGACTCGTTCATCTCACGCCACGGCGACAGCGCGATGGGTTGGGTGTTCGGCATTGCCGGCTTCTACCTCGCCGGCAATGCCGCTGCCGTGTTGTTCGTGAATTGACGTTGTTCGTGAATCAACCAGCCTGAACCAACGAATTGATCAGCTTCACACCGTCTTCCGGGTGATCGACGGTTACGGCGAACAGTCGTCCGTTCGCGAGAGTGACCACGATGGCCTCACCCGAGCGGAGAGTGACGGCTGTTCCGCGCGGTGTCATTCGGTAACCCCATCCACCCCATTCGGCCGGACGTATCGCGTCGACTGATGCGGACTTCACCTTCGAGATGGGGATCTTCTTCCATCGAACGCCCCAGGAACTGATGCCGACACCATGACGGTCGACGCGCACGGTGACCGACGCGAATGCTGTGACGGCGAGGGTGGACACACCCAGGATCACGGCAACCCACCAATCCGAGTACGCGGCAGTCGCGATCACGAGAACTACGAGGCCGGCGGTAACGATCCACGGCCAGACGCTGCGGACCTGCCCGACCCACACTGCACGTTCGGAGGCCGTCAGCGGAGTATCGAGCGTCGGGGTTGGCAGTGGCGACTCCCGGCGGCTTCGTTGCTGGTCAGGCAGCGCGTATGCCAGAACTCCTACGAGTACCGCCGCGATCGGCGCAAGAATCCACCAGCCGATACGCGCGTCTTCCGGCGACCCGGCGTCGATCGTCAAGGCGACGCTCAGAATCCAGATCGTCGCCAGTGTCGCACTCGAGATCGAGGTTACGGCGAGAAACAAGGGCGCGTTGTCGCTCGAACGGGCCGCGACGACACAGGCGCAAACGACAGCCGCCAGTGAAATCACCAGTGCGATGGCGAAAAACGTCGTCGTGGTGCTGAACCCGTCCGGGGTCGATCCGGACCAATGGCTCGCGACGGTCTCGGGTATGCGGTCACCCCACGCGAAGCGTGCGAGAACCAGAATCAGGGTCGGGATCAGAGTCAGCGAAGCTGCTGTCCAGAGTCGGATCTTGCTGGTCGTCATTGTGTGCTGGTCTCCTTGATGAGGTCGAGCATGTGCGCAGTGTCGAGTCCGAGATTGCGGGCCTGCCGTACGAACTCGCGCGCAGATTCGTTGAGAGCTGTTCTTCCCGAGTCGAATTCGGCGCGAATGACGGCGCCACGTCCGCGTCGGAGGTCGATCAGGCCTTCGTCGCGGAGTGTTGCGTACGCACGAAGAACCGTGTGGAGATTGACGTCGATCGACTCGGCGAGAGCGCGAGCGGACGGCAGGCGGTCACCTGGTCCGATCTCACCGCGGATGACCGAGCCACGAACCCCGGCTGCAATCTGCTCCGCTAGTGGAGTTGTGGAGGCGTGATCTATTCGGACCAACATGTTTGCATTCTATGCAAACAATGCGCGGTTTGACTAATTCGTGTCGGGGGATGCAGCGCGTTGTGACGTGGGACGGGTAACATCGGCAGAGCTGAAAGACGCGCATTCGGCGTGCGCAACGCAGCAGGAAAGGGGCTTGAATCGCATGAGCGGCCACTCAAAATGGGCCACCACCAAGCACAAGAAGGCTGTGATCGACGCACGTCGTGGCAAATCCTTCGCGAAGCTGATCAAGAACATCGAGGTGGCGGCACGAACCGGCGGTGGCGATCCCACGGGCAACCCCACCTTGTACGACGCCATCCAGAAGGCGAAGAAGACGTCTGTTCCCAATGACAACATCGAGCGTGCGCGCAAGCGCGGCGCCGGTGAAGAAGCGGGCGGCGCAGACTGGCAGACCATCATGTACGAGGGCTACGGACCCAACGGCGTCGCCGTTCTGATCGAGTGCCTCACCGACAACCGCAACCGCGCAGCCGGTGAAGTTCGCACCGCGATGACCCGTAACGGTGGCAACCTCGCTGACCCGGGTTCTGTCTCCTACCTGTTTGCTCGCAAGGGTGTCGTCACGCTCGAGAAGAACGGCCAGTCGGAGGACGACGTCCTGATGGCTGTGCTCGACGCCGGTGCCGAGGAAGTGACCGATCTCGGTGAAACCTTCGAAATCGTCAGTGAGCCACAGGATCTGGTTGCCGTCCGTTCGGCACTTCAGGAAGCCGGCATCGACTACGACTCCGCTGAAGCCGATTTCCGCGCTTCCGTCGAGGTTCCCTTGGATGTCGACGGCGCACGCAAGATCTTCAAGCTCGTCGACGCGCTCGAAGACTCTGACGACGTGCAGAACGTCTACACCAACATCGATCTGTCCGACGAGGTTCTCGCGGCTCTCGAAGACTGATTGCTTTTCAACTCAACCCGGCCCTGACGTCCGCGTCTCGGCCGGGTTGCGTGTTGATGCGGGGTAGTAGGCCCGCGCACCGCTAAGCTATCGAACAGCTGTTCGGTATGGAGAGGTGTGACAAAGTGCGCGTGCTCGGAGTGGACCCAGGCTTGACTCGCTGCGGGTTGGGTGTGGTCGACGGGAGCAACGGCAGGAAAGTGCGCCCCATTGCTGTCGACGTGGTGCGGACCCCGCCCGAGATGGACCTCGGGTCTCGGCTACTGCGAATCTCCGATGCGGCGGAGCTGTGGATCGAGCAGTACAAGCCGGAGGTCGTCGCGATCGAGCGTGTATTCGCGCAGCACAACGTCAGTACGGCGATGGGGACGGCACAAGCAGGCGGAGTTGTCGCGCTCGCTGCCGCCAGACGCGGCATCCCGGTGTGTTTCCACACGCCCAGCGAGGTGAAGGCCGCCGTTACCGGCAGCGGTAACGCCGACAAGGCGCAGGTCACCGCGATGGTGACGCGAATCCTGAACTTGAAGACGGCGCCGAAACCGGCTGACGCCGCTGACGCTCTGGCGCTCGCGATCTGTCACTGCTGGCGAGCACCGATGATCGAGCGAATGGCCCGCGCCGAGGCGATGGCCGCTGAACAAATGCGTAAGTATCAGGCAAAATTGGCCGAGATGAAGAAGGCAGGTTCACGATGATCGCGTCGGTACGCGGCGAGGTACTCGATATTGCGCTCGACCACGCGGTCATCGAAGCGTCAGGTGTCGGCTATCGGGTCAATGCCACCCCGGTGACTCTCGGTGCACTGCATCGGGGAAGCGAAGCGCGACTGTTCACGACGATGATCGTTCGCGAAGACTCGATGACGCTCTACGGTTTTTCCGATACCGAGTCGAAGGACCTGTTCAGCCTCTTGCAGACGGTTTCCGGAGTCGGACCGCGCCTGGCGATGGCAACTCTTGCAGTGCTCGAACCGGACGCATTGCGGCGGGCACTCTCGGAAGGCAACCTGACGGCGTTGACGAGGGTCCCCGGTATCGGGAAACGCGGCGCCGAGCGCATGGTCGTCGAACTGCGCGACAAGGTCGACGCCGTCGCGACGACGGCCGGCGCGGCTTCCGGTGTCGTCGTCGGCAGTTCGATCCGTGATCAGATCGTCGAGGCTCTCGAAGGTCTGGGCTTCCCGATCAAGCAGGCCGAGCAAGCCACGGATTCGGTCCTGGCGGAATCGCCCGAGGCCACAACGTCGGTAGCACTGCGTTCTGCTCTGTCGCTGCTCGGTAAGACTCGATGAACTTCGACCCGATCGACGATTTCGACGACGAGTCGCAGGTCTCTGCCGAATTGGTGGCGGGAGACGGTGATGTCGAAGCGAGTTTGCGTCCCAAGAGTCTCGACGACTTCATCGGGCAACCCCGTGTTCGCGAACAACTGCAGCTCGTGCTCACCGGAGCAAAACTTCGCGGCAGCACACCTGATCACATCCTGATGTCCGGTCCCCCCGGACTCGGCAAGACGTCGATGGCGATGATCATCGCGGGGGAGTTGGGCTCTTCTCTGCGGTTGACGTCCGGACCGGCGCTCGAACGCGCCGGAGACCTGGCCGCGATGCTGAGCAACCTCGTCGAAGGTGACGTGCTGTTCATCGACGAGATTCACCGAATCGCTCGTCCGGCCGAGGAGATGTTGTACCTGGCGATGGAAGACTTCCGTGTCGACGTCGTCGTCGGTAAGGGGCCGGGTGCCACGTCGATTCCTCTGGAGGTTGCACCGTTCACGCTGGTCGGTGCGACTACACGGTCAGGTGCGTTGACCGGTCCGTTGCGCGACCGCTTCGGGTTCACCGCTCACATGGATTTCTACGAACCCGAAGAGCTGCAACAGATTCTGATGCGTTCGGCCGGAATTCTGGGTGTCAATCTCGAAGTTGACGCCGGCGCCGAAATCGCACGACGCTCGCGAGGGACGCCGCGTATCGCGAACCGATTGCTGCGCCGGGTTCGTGACTTCGCCGAGGTTCGCGCCGACGGAATCGTCACGATGGACGTCGCTCAGGCGGCCTTGGCTGTTTACGACGTGGACCAGTTGGGCTTGGACCGTCTCGACCGATCCGTACTGAGTGCGTTGGTGCGGTCGTTCGGCGGCGGGCCAGTCGGCGTGTCGACGCTTGCGGTGGCCGTCGGCGAGGAACCGTCGACGGTGGAAGAAGTGTGCGAGCCGTTCCTGGTTCGGGCCGGGATGATCGCCCGGACGCCGCGAGGACGCGTGGCTACCGCCGCTGCCTGGACTCAACTCGGAATGACACCGCCGCCGGATGCCGCAGCGGGCGGTATCGAGGTTCGTGTCAACGAACCGCAGGCCACGTTGTTCGATCCGAACGGAGAGTGAATTTCGACTGGAAAGGCCTACTTGAACGGCCGATCTGTCAGGAATCCTCAGCAACTAATGGCACACTGGTGTATTGCGTAGGTCCATCCGGGACCATCGCGGCGTAAAACGTGCAACACAACCGAGGTTGATCAACACATGTCGAGTTTGCTTTTCCCACTCTTGATCCTCGCATTGCTGGTGCCCATGTTCCTGGGCATGCGCAAGCAGAAGAAGGCTTTGGCTGCCACTTCCGAGATGCAGGACTCGCTGCAGGTCGGCGATCGAGTGCAGACCACGGCCGGGCTCTATGCCACGATTGCTTCTCTGGACGACGACACCGTGGACCTCGAGATCGCCGACGGTGTCATCACCACCTGGTCGCGTCTGGTCATCCGTGAGCGCGTTGTCGAGACGACCGAAACCGACGAGTACGACGACGACTCGGTTTCCGAGATCGAAGAATCAGCTGCTGACACCGAAATCCGGCTCACCAAGGAGTCCTGACTTCGTCGACCTGGCACGTGTTCTAGAGTTGTGAACTCGGACACACGTCCAGATCGGTTGGTCTGTAGTAGTTCTTTCATCGGAGTAGTTCTTTCACCAGCAGCTCAGTTCATCCCGTTGATCAATCGTTGCAGTTCGAACGCCGCAGCTCGGGTGGTCGTCGACCGCCCGAGCCCTGCATTTACTGAAGCTCTGCACCTACTGAGGAGACTTAAAGATCGTGGCACCTTCCACCGGAACGGTGCATCCGGTCCGCTACCTGGCCCTTTTCGGGGTCCTGGTGGTGGCACTGTATGCCCTGGTGTTCTTCACTGGAGACAAGTCGGCCACGCCGAAACTCGGCATCGACCTGCAGGGTGGAACGCGCGTCACGTTGACCGCTCGTACCCCGGACGGCAGCGCTCCCAGTCAGGACAGTCTCAAGCAGGCTCAGGAAATCATCGAGACCCGCGTCAACGGTCTCGGCGTTTCCGGCTCCGAGGTCGTCGTCGACGGTGACAACCTCGTCATCACCGTTCCCGGCGACGACAGTGCGCAGGCTCGCTCGCTCGGCCAGACCGCCCGTCTGTACATCCGCCCGGTGACGGGTTCGATCGACGTCGCCACCCGTGACGCGAACCGGACAGCTACCCAAGAGGTGCCAGCGGCTGAAACTCCGGCCACTGATGCTCCGGCTCCCGAGGCGCCGGCCGACGGGACCCAGACGCCGCAGAACCGCCCGTTCCTGGCTCAGGACCCGACCACTCCGGAGGCAACCCCTGCGCCGGAGACGACAACACCGGCTCCCCCCGTGGACGCATCGAGTGACGGCACCGACGAAGGCGACGCAGCAGCAGCGGAAATCGCCGCAGCGCGCGCCCTCCGACAGAGCAGCGATCCGACGGTGCAGCAGCAAGCAGTGGCGAACCTCGACTGCTCCGTCGCGGATCCGCTCCGTGGAAACGACGACCCGACTCTTCCGCTGGTTGCGTGCTCGCAAGACGGACTGAACATCTATCTTCTCGGTCCTTCGATCATCGACGGCCAGGAGATTGCCGACGCGTCTTCGGTCTTCAACTCGCAGCAGTCGCGCCACGAGATCAGCCTCTCGTTCAAGACGACCGGCAGCAACACCTGGGCCGAGTTCACCTCAGCCAACATCGGCAAGCAGGCAGCGTTCACGCTCGACTCGAAGGTCGTCAGCGCCCCCACGATTCAAGGTGCAACGCCTGCGGGTAGCGCGACCTCGATCACGGGCAGTTTCACTGCGGAGAGCGCCAAAGAACTTGCCAACACTCTGAAGTACGGTTCGCTTCCGCTGTCGTTCGCAGCTTCCGAGGCCGAGACGGTCTCGGCAACGCTCGGCCTGGCCTCACTGCAGGCGGCATTGATTGCCGGCGCGGTCGGTCTCGTTCTCGTTCTGCTGTACTGCCTCGTCTACTACCGGATGCTCGGCGTCCTGACGGCGTTGTCGCTGATCCTCTCCGGAGTCATGGTCTACGCGATCATGGTTCTGCTCGGCAGATACATCGGCTTCACACTCGACTTGGCCGGCATGGCTGGTCTGATCATCGGTATCGGTATGACCGCCGACTCGTTCGTCGTGTTCTTCGAACGCATCAAGGACGAAATGCGTGAGGGCCGTAGCTTCCGCTCCGCGGTGCCACGCGGTTGGGCGCGAGCGCGCCGAACAATTCTTTCCGGCAACGCGGTGAGCTTCATCGCCGCTGCAGTTCTGTACGTGCTGGCGGTCGGACAGGTGCGAGGCTTCGCCTTCACCTTGGGTCTGACCACCATCCTCGACGTGATTGTCGTGTTCCTCGTGACGTGGCCACTGGTCAGTATGGCGTCCCGTTCGGCGTTCTGGTCCAAGCCCAGCGTCAACGGTCTCGGCGCAGTGCAAGAGGTTGCCCGCGAACGTAAGGTTGCCGCCGCTGCGTCGGCTAAGGAGACACGAGCATGAGCGAGTCCAACAACTCCCCGGTGGGGCCCAACAACAGTTCCTCGGCCGAGTCCGCCGATGCCGCAGCCCGGTCGGAGATCACCGACTCCGGCGTCGATCAGGGCGCGATGCCCAAGCACAGTTGGCTCTCGCGGCTGTACACGGGAACGGGTGCGTTCGAGGTCGTC
Source organism: Rhodococcus sp. P4_E4 (assembly GCF_056401575.1). Lineage (NCBI taxonomy): Bacteria > Bacillati > Actinomycetota > Actinomycetes > Mycobacteriales > Nocardiaceae > Rhodococcus > Rhodococcus sp. P4_E4. The sequence goes on from NZ_JBFUJB010000032.1 coordinate 73,384, forward strand.
GGCAGGCGTCGCTTCTACTACGGACTGACCGGCGCTCTGGTCGCCATTGCGCTGCTCAGCATCATCCTGCGCGGCTTCACCTTCGGTATCGATTTCGAGGGCGGATCGCGCATTCAGTTCCCGGCCGAGGGTGGAGTCGAGACGTCGGAGGTGGAAACCGTCTACTCCGACACACTCGGGTTCGAGCCGGTCAGCGTGCAGACGGTCGGCTCGGGTGCCAGCGCCACCGTACAGATTCGGTCGGAGACGTTGAACGCGACGCAGATCAACGATCTGCAGTCGGCGCTCTTCGACGAGTTCCAGCCCAAGGACAAGAACGGGAACCCGTCGGCGCAGGCCATCAGTTTTGCGGACGTGAGTGAAACCTGGGGCGGTCAGATCACCAAGAAGGCGCTGATCGCGCTGATTGTGTTCCTGGTGATCGTGAGTATCTACATCGCCATCCGCTTCGAGCGGGACATGGCCGTAGCCGCGATCGTTGCGTTGTTCTTCGACATCATCGTCACTGCCGGCGTCTACTCGCTCGTCGGTTTCGAGGTGACGCCCGCGACGGTGATCGGTTTGCTCACCATTCTCGGCTTCTCGCTGTACGACACAGTGGTGGTGTTCGACAAGGTCGAAGAGAACACCCGCGGTGTTCTGCATCTGACGCGACGGACGTACGGCGAGCAGGCCAACCTCGCGGTGAATCAGACTTTGATGCGATCGATCAACACGACCGTCATCAGTGTGCTCCCGGTGATCGCTCTGATGGTTGTCGCGGTTTGGATGCTCGGCGTCGGCACGCTCAAGGACCTTGCGCTGGTTCAGCTCGTCGGCATCATCGTGGGTGCGTACTCCTCGATCTTCTTCGCGACGCCGCTCCTGGTGTCGATGAAGGAACGCTGGGGACCCGTTGCCGCGCACACTCGTAAGGTGCTCTCGCGCCGGGCTACGCTGGCCGAGAAGGGTACGCAGACGGTTGCCGTCGGCGCACCAGTTGCACGCCGTGCGCCGGTTGCTCCGCAGCCGGGTGTGCGGCCGACCGGAAAGCGAAACAAGAAGGGGCATTGAACATGCTCCCAAGAACACGCACACTGGTTCGATCGATGACGTTCGTTGCGGCCACTGCTGTGGCTGCCGGTTCGCTGGCGGCCTGCTCGGAAAGCGCCGAGCAGGTTCCGTCCATCGGATATGCCATCGACAACTCCATCTCCACGTACAACGCCAACACGACAGCTGGATCGGTGTCCGGGGCGATGGCCGCGTTCGGCCGGGTGCTTCCCGGCTTCACGTTCACCGGTCCGGCCGGTGCTCCTGTGTCGGACACCGACATCGGCACGGCGTCGGAGTTGCCCGGTGACGTGCTCACGGTCTCGTACAAGCTCAATCCGGCGTCGGTGTACTCCGACGGGATTCCGATGTCCTGTGACGATCTGGTCCTCACCTGGGCGGCGTCGAGTGGCAAGTTCACCAAAGACGTCGATGGTGCGGTGAAGCCCATGTTCGACACGGCGAACAATCTCGGTTACGCGGACATCGACCGGATCGACTGCCAGAGCGGGTCGAAGGACGCGACTGTCTTCTTCAAGCCCGGGCGATCGTTCACCGATTGGCGGTCGTTGTTCGGTGCGACTGCATTGATGCCTTCACACATCGTGACGCAGCGCGCCGGAGTCGGCGACGTGGTGAGCGCGGTGAATGCCGGTGACACCGAAGCGTTGTCGAAGATCGCCGACTTCTGGAACACCGGGTGGAACCTGACTCCAGGTCAGGTGGACACCTCCGTACTGCCTTCCGCTGGTCCGTATCGAATCGACTCGTACAGCGCCGACGACGGCCTGGTGCTGGTCGCGAACGAGCGGTGGTGGGGCAACAAGCCCGCGACCGATCGCATCGTCGTCTGGCCACGTGGTGTGAATCTGACCGAGGATCTCGACAAGAACTCGATCGAGGTCGTCGACGTCGCTTCCGGGTCGGCCGGCGAGCTCGGTACTCCGTCCGGGTTCGACGTCCAACAGATTCCGTCGCGGTCGATCGAGCAGTTCGTTCTCGCGACGTCTGGTTCGCTGGGCGACGAAGCCGCCCGTCGAGCGTTCGCGCACTGTGTTCCGCGGACAACTCTGTTCGAGAAGTTCGGGCAGACGGATAACGCGCCGCAGGCTGGTCTGGGTTCCGGCGTGGTCGATTCGCGACTGATGGCGCCGGATTCACTCGTGTACAGCGACGCCGCTGCGGTCGACGGTGACCGGTACGCCAATGCCGACGTCGATGCCGCGAAGACGTCGTTGTCGGAAGCCGATCTCGACCAGTTGACCGTCCGGGTCGGGTACCTCGCACCTGACCCGGTGCGGGCGCAGATCGTCTCTGAAGCGAAAGCCGCGTGTGCTCCGGCGGGAATTACGATCGAGGACGCGAGTACCGACAGCTTCGATCCTGCGAGTCTGCAGTCCGGGGGAGTCGACGCTGTGCTTTCCGGCATGGCAGGCAAAGTCGGGGCAGGCGGAACAGCGAGCATGATCGACGCGCGCGGAGCGTTGCGATCGGGCAACGGCGCAAACCTCGGTACGTACGGAAATGCACGGATCGATCAGATCATCGATCAGTTGAACGTGGATGCGAGCACCAGTGCGCAATTGGGACTCTCGGTGGAGGCGGAGAACATCCTGTGGACCCAGGTGCCTACGATTCCACTGTTCAATCAACTACGAACTGTCGCTGTAGCTCCAGGCATGTCGGCAGTGTTGGTCAATCCGACTCGGGCCGCTACCGGCTGGAACATGGACAGATGGGTATTACGCAGATGAGCGTCTCGAATGGTGTTGCCTTGCACACGCCTGAAGAATTGATCGCAATCCACCGGGCTGCCGGAGACGCCGTTGTTCGGCTGACTCGCTGGGCAGACAACTTTCCCGGGCCCGGGGTTCGGTTCGCCGATCTGACTCCGGTGTTCGCCGACGCCGAGGGGTTCGGGGCCGTGCTCGACGCCCTTGTCGCCTGTGCTCCGGACGCCGACACGATTGCCGCCGTCGATGCTCGCGGGTTCCTGCTCGGTGCCGGCGCGGCTGCGAAGATGGGTGCTGGGGTGGTGGCCGTGCGGAAGGTCGGCAAATTGCCGCCGCCGGTACTCTCTCGTTCGTACAGCCTCGAGTACGGATCCTCGACTCTCGAGATCCCCGCAAACGGCTTCGATCTCACCGGGCGGAATGTTCTGGTGATCGACGACGTTCTGGCTACCGGAGGGACACTCGAGGCGGCTGTACAGTTGGTTGAGTTGGGTGGAGCGAACGTCGTCGGCGTCGCAGTGGTGCTCGAGATCGAGGAACTGCGCGGTCGAGATCGCTTCTTGAAGTACCCACTGACATCCCTGGTGAAGGTCTGAGTATTAAAGTTGTCTCCTGGGGGTCGAGTTAGACCTCCAGGGCAATTACCCGATGCAGGGCGGTTGCCTCAACCAACTCGGTGGTAGGAGGTGGCGACATGACGTCGAATCTTGATCGATCACAGAACTCGGGTGCAGTGTCGCAGGGGACGGGTGCAGATCCGGCTCCGGAGACGACACCATCGAAGTCCGCGGTGCCCGACGATTCGGGATCTGCGCAAACTGCCGGCAATCGGGGTGGGCAGAACCTGGCCGTGCCCGCTTCCGCCTCCCGTAGGGTGCGCGCTCGGCTTGCTCGGCGCATCACCGGTCAGCGCAACGCCACCATCCGCCCGGTGCTCGAGCCGTTGGTCAGCCTCCACCGTGAGCTGTATCCGAAGGCCGACCTCGCGCTGCTCCAGCGTGCGTACGACGTCGCCGAGGACAGACATTCGAGCCAGCGTCGCAAGTCCGGCGATCCGTACATCACGCATCCGTTGGCCGTCGCAAGCATTCTGGCCGAGTTGGGTATGGACACCACCACCCTCGTCGCAGCCCTGCTGCACGACACCGTCGAGGACACCGGGTACTCACTCGACGAGTTGACCAAGGACTTCGGTGACGAGGTCGCTCACCTCGTCGACGGAGTCACCAAACTCGACAAGGTCGTTCTGGGTACCGCCGCCGAGGGCGAAACCATCCGCAAGATGATCATCGCGATGGCGCGGGACCCGCGCGTGCTCGTGATCAAGGTCGCGGATCGTCTGCACAACATGCGCACGATGCGATTCCTGCCGCCCGAGAAGCAGGCACGTAAGGCGCGAGAGACTCTCGAAGTCATTGCGCCACTTGCACATCGACTTGGAATGGCGACCGTCAAGTGGGAACTCGAGGATCTCTCGTTCGCTATCCTGCACCCGAAAAAGTATGACGAGATCGTTCGACTGGTCGCCGATCGCGCGCCTTCTCGTGACACCTATCTGGCCAAGGTTCGCGCCGAGATCAACTCGACTCTGTCCGCCTCGCGGATCAACGCCATCGTCGAGGGCCGGCCCAAGCACTACTGGTCGATCTACCAGAAGATGATCGTCAAGGGCCGCGATTTCGACGACATCCACGATCTGGTCGGCGTGCGCATTCTGTGCGAAGAAGTGCGTGACTGTTACGCCGCGGTCGGTGTTGTCCACTCGCTGTGGCAGCCGATGGCCGGACGCTTCAAGGACTACATCGCACAACCGCGCTACGGCGTCTACCAGTCGCTGCACACCACCGTCGTGGGACCGGAAGGCAAGCCCCTGGAGGTCCAGATCCGGACCCAGGACATGCACCGGACCGCCGAGTTCGGTATCGCCGCGCACTGGCGGTACAAGGAGACCAAGGGCAAGCACGCGGGCGACATCGCCGAGGTCGACGACATGGCGTGGATGCGTCAGCTACTCGACTGGCAACGAGAAGCGGCCGATCCGGGGGAGTTCCTCGAATCGTTGCGTTACGACCTCGCGGTCAAGGAGATCTTCGTCTTCACACCGAAGGGTGACGTGATCACGTTGCCTGCCGGATCGACCCCCGTCGATTTCGCGTATGCGGTGCACACCGAGGTCGGGCACCGATGCATCGGTGCCAGGGTCAACGGCCGACTGGTCGCGCTGGAACGAACTCTCGAAAACGGCGAAGTGGTGGAGGTCTTCACGTCGAAGGCCGCAACCGCCGGGCCGAGTCGAGATTGGCAGACGTTTGTCGTCTCGCCGCGTGCCAAGGCGAAGATCCGTCAGTGGTTCGCGAAGGAACGCCGCGAGGAGGCGCTCGAGTCCGGCAAGGATCAGATCGCGAAGGAAGTCCGCCGTGTGGGACTTCCGTTGCAGCGGTTGATGAACGCCGAATCGATGAGCACGATCGCGCACGAACTTCGCTATCCCGACGTCTCGGCGTTGTACACGGCGGTAGGCGAGAGCCAGGTGTCGGCGCACCACGTCGTGCAGCGACTGGTTGCTCATCTGGGCGGCGTCGGCGCCGTCGAGGAGGAACTGGCCGAGCGTTCGACGCCGTCGACCATGCCGGTGCGCACCCGCAGTACGGGTGACTCCGGAATTCTGGTTCCCGGAGCACCCGGTACGGTGGCAAAACTCGCAAAGTGTTGCACGCCGGTTCCGGGCGATTCGATTCTGGGCTTCGTCACGCGCGGTGGGGCGGTCAGCGTGCACCGTACCGACTGCACCAACGCCAACTCGCTCCACGATCAGTCGGAGCGAATCATCGACGTCGAATGGGCACCGTCAGCGACCTCGGTGTTCCTGGTCGCGATCCAGATCGAGGCGCTCGACCGTCATCGGTTGCTTTCCGACGTCACCAAGGCGTTGGCCGACGAGAAGGTGAACATCCTGTCGGCCTCGGTCACCACCTCAGGTGACCGAGTGGCGATCAGCAAGTTCACCTTCGAGATGGGTGACCCAAAGCATCTGGGTCATGTGCTCAACGTGGTTCGCAATGTGGAAGGCGTCTACGACGTCTACCGCGTGACCTCTGCTTCGTAAACTGCTGTGCGCCTTTATTAACCGCGGGCGGTTAATAAAGGTCGTTAGCGGAGTACGCAGTGGTCGGGTACTCGTTGTCGAATCCGTAGCCCGGTCCGCCCGTGCCCTTGCCCGAGGGATCGCCGCACTGCAGGATCTGAAGACCGGGTGTGGTGACCAGTCGATGGCACGGGGTGTCGTCGAAATACTTCTGCTCGGTCAAGCTCACGATGCTGTTGACCGTGCATGGGGCTTCTGCCCGGTTCAGTTCCATCCCGATCGGGCCGGCCGTAGTCGTGAGCGCGACGTTGACGGTTCCCTCGGTGGACACGCCCGTGGAGTTCGGCGGATTGACGGTCTTTGCAGCGCCCGCCGCGCTCGGGTACGAGCAGTCGACAGTCGCCGACGCCGGAGTCGGGACAGGCGGGAGTGCGTCGAACTGTGACATGTCGAGCGGCGGCATGGCAGCCGTTGTCGTCTTCGCCTTGGAGGTGCTGGACGGCGAGTCCGAGCTACCGGAATCACTGGAACAACCAGCCAGAAGCAGCGCTGCGGCGCTTGCAGCGGCAATAACTACAGGAAAGCGCATCACAGGATTACGTCGCATCAGTCGAGCCTTACTGTCTTGATGTCGGTGGTCAGATTCGGCTTGCCGTCACCCTCTGGTGTCGATCCGCCGGCCGCGACCTTGTCCAAAGTGGCGAGACCGGTCTCGTCGATCGTGCCGAAAACCGTGTACTGCGGCGGGAGTTGTGAGTCGCCGTAGACGAGGAAGAACTGGCTGCCGTTGCTACCGGGTGTCCCGGTGTTGGCCATCGCAACCGTGCCGCGCGCGTAGGTGACTGGCTCTTGCGCTGCCGGGTCGGTGGTGGCGTACGCCGTGGTGGGGAACTCGTTGTCGAATCCGTAGCCCGGTCCGCCGGAGCCGGTGCCCGACGGGTCACCGCACTGCAGAACCTGGAGCGAGGGGCTCGTCGTCATGCGGTGGCAGGTGGTGTCGTTGAAGTAATCCTGCTGCGCCAAGCTCACGAAGCTGTTGACCGTGCACGGAGACTTCGTTCCGTCGAGCGTGAGCCCGATGTTTCCCTGCGAGGTCTCGACGCTGATGCTCGGCGTCGCGTCCGGCGCGGTGGTGGGAATCCCGTCGGTACGAGGAGGGTTGTTGGCCTTGGACGCGGTAGCGCCGTCAGCCGGGTACGAGCAGGAAACCGTGTCGGCCAGCGGCGTCGACAGACCGGCCGGCATTGCACCCGCGGTCTGCGGCGTGAGGCTCGAATCGTCGGCAGCAGTGTTGGTGGTGTTCGCGTCGTCGTCACTGCGATTGCTGAACCAGATGAGTCCACCGACGACACCGACTACGACGACCACGCCGAGCGCAGTTCCGGCTATCGTCATCTGCTTGCGCTTGCGGGCACGTTCTGCGCGACGTTCGAGCTGACGCTCGAGCTTGCGTTTCGCCGCCTCGCGGCGTTGCTCGTTACTCGGCACTGCTGTAGTCCTCCGTATCGCGGGTGGATCGTGGTCGGCCCGCCGAGCGACACCCTGGGGTCGGCTTCGGCAAGCGGCTCTACTCGTCGTCAGAGTCTCCCATTGCAACCTGAGAACTTACTGGCGGGGCAGCAGCTTAGGCTGTAACCGACAGCGTGTTGTTCGTTTCCACCCTTCGAAGAGGAGTTGCCCCCGTGCTCGTCACTGGTTTTCCGGCCGGGATGTTCCAAACCAACTGCTACATACTCGCTCAGGACGACGCGTGCGAATGCGTAGTCGTCGATCCGGGTCAGGATGCAGCCGAGCCGCTCTTCGAATATCTCGACTCCAAGGACATGTCGGTCAATGCAGTACTTCTGACCCACGGTCACCTCGATCACGTGTGGTCGGCCCGCGAGGTCTGTGAGCGGTACTCCGTGCCCGCGTACATCCATCCCGAGGATCGCTACATGCTCAGCGATCCGGCACGAGGGATCGGCCCGACGATGAAGGAATTCATTCAGGGCATGACGTTCGTGGAGCCGGACGAGGTGATCGAACTGAGTGACGGAGACAAGATCACCGAGGCCGGAATGACGTTCGTCGTGGACCACACGCCCGGGCACACGCAGGGATCGGTGGTGTTCCGCACCCAGGCGAACACCGAGAGCGGGCCTGCGGACTTGGCGTTCACCGGTGACACCCTGTTCCAGGGTTCCATCGGGCGCAGCGACCTGCCAGGCGGAAATCACGAGCAGTTGCTCGCTTCGATCGCCCGGAAGCTACTGGTACTCGGTGACGAGACCGTGGTCCTGCCCGGGCACGGTGGCAACAGTTCGATCGGCGCCGAGCGAAGCTCGAACCCGTTTCTCGTTGGACTCAGCGCACAAGAATAAGGAAAAGTACCTCTCGTGAGTAAAGCCAGCACCTTCTCTGCACCCAAGGGAATTCCGGACTACGTTCCGCCGCAGTCAGCCGAATTCGTCGCCGTTCGTGACGGTTTGACGCGCGCCGCCAGGTTGGCCGGGTACGGCCACATCGAATTGCCGATCTTCGAGGACACCGGCCTGTTCGCGCGCGGTGTCGGTGAGTCGACCGACGTCGTCAGCAAAGAGATGTACACGTTCGCCGATCGCGGTGACCGTTCGGTGACGTTGCGTCCCGAGGGAACCGCCGGTGTCATGCGTGCCGTCATCGAGCACAGCCTCGATCGTGGACAGTTGCCGGTCAAGGTCAGCTACGCGGGCCCGTTCTTCCGCTACGAGCGCCCGCAGGCCGGCCGCTACCGCCAGTTGCAGCAGGTCGGCGTCGAGGCCATCGGGATCGACGACCCCGCGCTCGACGCTGAGGTCATCGCGATCGCCGACGCCGGATTCCGGTCGTTGGGGCTCGACGGCTTCCGCCTCGAAATCACCTCTCTCGGCGATGACACCTGCCGACCGCAGTACCGCGAACTGCTGCAGGAGTTTCTCTTTGCACTCCCGCTCGACGAAGACACGCGTCGACGCGCCGAGATCAACCCGCTTCGGGTGCTCGACGACAAGCGCCCAGATGTACGCGAGATGACGGCCGGCGCACCGCTCATGCTCGATCACCTCTCGGAGAGCTGCAAGGCGCACTTCGACGAGGTACTAGCGCACCTCGACGCCTTGGGAGTTCCCTACGTCGTCAACCCGCGCATGGTCCGCGGCCTCGACTACTACACCAAGACGACCTTCGAATTCGTGCACGACGGACTGGGCGCGCAGTCCGGAATCGGTGGTGGTGGTCGTTACGACGGACTGATGGAACAGCTGGGCGGACAGCCGCTCTCGGGGATCGGGTTCGGAATCGGCGTCGACCGCACGGTTCTCGCGCTCGAGGCCGAGGGTAAGTCGGTTGCGCCACCGGCACGTGTCGACGTCTTCTGTGTACCGATGGGAGCCGAGGCGAAGGCGGCACTGGTGAAGATCGCACACCAGTTGCGTGCCAATGGGATTCGCGTCGACCTGGCGTACGGAAATCGTGGCGTCAAGGGCTCGATGAAAGCGGCCGATCGCTCGGGCGCCGCAGTCGCGTTGGTTCTCGGCGAGCGCGAGCTCGAAGAGGGCGTTGTCGTTGTCAAACAATTGGCGACGGGTGAGCAGGAGACGGTGCCGCTCGACCAAGTTGTCGACAAGCTCGGGGATCTCGTTGAGCACTGAGGCTGAACCGGTTTCGCTCGATCTGGTTCCCGTGGCGTTGATCGCGCCGCGGCTGAAGAAGTTCGCCGTTGTTGTGGTGGTCTTCGGTGTGGTCGTCGGGTTGATCGTCAGTGTGTTCTCGACGATGACGGTCGGAGTGATCGTCGGTGCCGTCATCGCGGTTCCGACGTCACTGGCGATTCTGATGACGCTGCGCCGGCATATCACCTTGTATGGCAACAGGATTCGAGCACAAGCTGGTTTTCGCACCAACGACGTCGACGTGGCCGAGGTGCTCACGGCGGCGTTGACGGTGCGATCCGGCCGGATCAGCGAGGTCAGCCTGACACTCGGTGACGGTCGGTCCACCGTGCGAATACCGCTCGCGCTCTACACGGCAGGGGGCGGGCGCGAATTGGAGATCCTTGCACTCCGCAAGCTCGCCGACGCCCTGGCGGCCAGTGAGTTGGTACCGGCTGCCGCGTTGTCCTCGGTGCTGATCGAACAGTTGCGTGCCGAAGCCCGCGGCGCCGGACTGGCCGAGCGTCCGCTCTACCGCGCCGTCGAACTCGTGACGGCGGAGGGACGAGTGCCGAGAACCACACTGACGGACCACGAAGTGGCCGGATTACTCGACTAGCGTGGAAACCGTTCTTACAGCGTTGTAGAACGGACAGTCGTGAAAACGGCAGGTGAGGAGTCGGCAATGAGTATTGCGCCCGTAACCGTCACGGTGACCGGAGCGTCGGGTCAGATCGCATACGGCATGCTTTTCCGCATAGCTGCGGGGGAGATGCTCGGCGCTGACGTACCGATCAAACTTCGACTGCTCGAGATTCCCGCCGCCGTGTCCGCAGCCGAAGGCGTCGCGATGGAGCTCGAAGACGGCGCATTTCCCTTGCTGAGCTCCATCGACATCACCGACGATCCCGATGTCGCCTTCTCCGGCGCGAACGTCGGGATGCTGGTCGGTGCACGTCCGCGGAGCAAGGGGATGGAGCGCGCCGACTTGCTGAGCGCGAACGGCGCTATTTTCGCAGCGCATGGGAAGGCGATCAACAACAACGCAGCCTCGGACGTCAAGGTGCTGGTCGTCGGAAACCCGGCCAACACCAACGCTCTCATCGCGATGAACAACGCGCCGGATGTACCCGATACTCGGTTCAGTGCGCTGACGCGCCTCGACCACAACCGAGCGATTGCGCAGGTGGTGAAGAAGACCGGCGTTCGTGCGTCGTCGGTGCGCAAGGTGTCCGTCTGGGGAAACCATTCGGCGACGCAGTACCCGGACCTGTCCCACGCGACCGTCGCGGGTGAGCCTGCGCTCGCGGTGATCAACGACCGAGACTGGGTGGAGAACGATTTCATCCCGACTGTGCAGGTGCGAGGCACCGCCATCATTGCTGCGCGTGGATCGTCCTCTGCGGCAAGTGCGGCCAGCGCGTCGATCGACCACGTCCGTGACTGGGTGATCGGAACGGCCGAGGACGACTGGGTATCCATGGCCGTCTGTTCGGACGGTTCCTACGGGGTGCCCGAAGGATTGATCTCGTCCTTCCCGGTGACCTGTGCCGATGGTGAATTCGCTATCGTTCCGGATCTCGCGATCGACGACTTCTCACGCGAACGGATTGACCTGTCCGTCAGCGAATTGGAGCAGGAGCGTGCGGCGGTACGGGAGTTGGGCTTCGTTTGAGGTTGTAATGCCGCCCCGGCCGGGGAGTCCCGATCAGAGATCTCGGAACAGGTACTGATCGGGATTCTCGGCACCGAGCACGGGCGGTGACACCATCGGTAGATCGTCGACCATCGAGTTTTCGTCACCGGCGCTGACGAGATACCCCGGAGTCGTGCGTGACGACTCGTCGTCCCGCGTTCCGCGAGGACCGCCGCCCATCATGCCGCCCGGCGATATGCCGCTACTGCCGACCGCCGAAGATGGTGCACCCAGGCCGGGCGTTGCTACCGGAACCGGTTGAACTGCAGCAACTCCCGCTGCACCTCTCATCGTTCCACCGGTAGTGCCGCTTCCACCCACCCATGCTCCGCCGGAGCTCGCTGTCGCACTGGGCGACGGCGACCCGCCGGCTGCGAGTGACGTCGACGAATTGCCTGCGCCCCACAGCTTGTCGACGCCGGTCGGAAGTCCGGCGCCTGCCTGCGCTGCCGAGGTCCGAACGGCGTCGGCGCCTGAGCGGGTGGAGAACGGTGCGTCGCCGGCATCGGTCGATCCAGACAGCGGCGATCCAGACAGCGGCGATGCCGACGCGGCTGATGCCGCCAGAGGTTGGGCGATCTGACGGGCGGCGTCGGCGAGCGCCTCCGGAGTGGCAAGGTTGGCGAGAGCCTCACCGATCGGTGGAGTCGGCACGGGGATCGACCCGGCAAGGGCGTTCATGGCAGCGGTGTGCCCGAGCATTTCCCCGCGAGTCTGTGTCACCGCCGCGACGGCTGCCTGCATGTGTTCGGCTGCGGAGGCAATCAGCATCGCCTGTCCTGGTGGTGTCCACGCGATCGGTGCAGCAGCTGCAACCGTGGTCGCGAAGGACTGCGCGATCGCCGCGAGATTCGCGTTGCCTCGCTGCACCGATTCCGCGGCGGCAGCAGCGGTTTTCGATATCGCGGTTCCGCGTTCGCTCAATTCTGCGCCGCTGTTCTGGGCGGATCGCGACAGTTCGGTCGCGGCTTCGCTGCCGGTGCTGTTCCAGGTCTGGCCCACCTCGGCGACTGCCCTTTGGGACAGTCCCATGGCTTGGTCGATGAGAGTGGACGCCTGGTTGAAGATGCCGACGGGATCGGTGCCGGCAAAAGTGCCGGTGCCGAGGCTCTTCCCGAGTTCGATCAACGGCGCGAACAGATCTTCGATTCCGGGTAATGCCGGAACCGGTATGCCGGCGAGCATCGATTCGACCGTGTTGTTCGGCAATGCCGGGGCCGGAGCACCACCTTGAAGGAATTCGAGGACCGTCGTCGAGTCGTCTTCGGTGTTCATGCGATCGGTGTCGACGCGATCGCTGTTCACGCGGTCACGTCCGTCGATCCAGCGATGCCGGCCAGATCTGACGCGGTTGAAAGATCTGTGGTGTCGTAGGCCTGAGCGGCTGCACTCGCCGTTGCTGCGTTGCCGGCGTAGAAGGTCGCCAGTGCTGCAACATCTTTGGTGTGAGTTGCCTGGGCGCGCGCGAATGCCTCGAGAAACTCGATGCCGACAGGACCGACGGCTGGTGCGACTGCCGCGATGTTGGCGCCCAGATCGACGGCGGCGGCCTGCGCGATGTGTCCTGCAGCTTCGGCCGACGTCGAGCCGTACCTTCGGATGTCGTCAGTGACGACAGTCAATTCGCTCATCGTTACCCCCCCAGTTGGTAAGCGTCGTGAGAACTGTAACGGACGGAATCGGCGCCGGAGGGGAGTGGACACGGCTCACCCTGCGCTTTCCGGACAACCTGGACGAAGTGGCAGAGATTACATTCTGATCCGGTGTTGGTATTGCGGGTGCGATCGATTTGGCACACTCGAACCATGCGAACCGCTTCGGACGTCATCCTCCGACTCACGTCCGATCCAGCTCGCTGTGGACTGGTGATGGATTTCGACGGTGTGCTTGCACCTATCGTCGACGATCCGTCGGCCAGTGCGCTCCTGCCCGGTGCCGAGGAGGTGCTCGCGACTTTGTCGAGGCACTTCGGCGTGGTGGGCTTGCTCTCGGGACGGCCGGCGTCGTTCTTGCGAGAACGACTGAGTCTGGATTCGGTTGTTCTCATGGGTTCCTACGGCGTCGAGACCTGGACGGAGAACGGAATCGAAGTGCTTCCGGCCGTCGCTGCGTTCAGTGATGCCGTCGCCGAAGCAGAAGCCGAACTGCGTCGCCTGTTCGACTCTCAGTCAGTTCCTGGCATCCACGTCGAGAGCAAAGGCCTTGCGGTGGCTGTGCATTGGCGTCGGGCCGCGGATCGAGCGGTCGCGCAGCGCCTGGTGGAAGCAGCGACGACAGAAATCGCGAGCCGGACCGGGTTGCGGCGTGAGCCCGGCAAGTTGGTCGAAGAATTGCGTCCACCCGTTGAGGAGGACAAGGGGACAGGCCTCCTTCGCGCGATCGCCACCGCAGGCGTCGACGTCGTCGCGTACGCGGGCGACGACCGTGGTGACCTACCTGCCTTTGCTGCTGTCCTTGCCTCGGGTGGAGAAGCGTTGGTGGTCAAGGGCGATGACATTGCACCGGAAGTGGCTGCTGTCGACGGCGTCCAGTTCGACGGCCCGCCGGCATTCCTCGATTGGATGAAAGAGCTTGCCGCGCACCTGGAACGCTGACACGTGAGGTCAGTCTGCCAAGAACTCGACCAGCGCGCGGTTGACCTCTTCCGGATTGTCCTGTGTGCATTGATGTCCGACGCCGGTGATCACCACCCGGCGAATCAGGTCCGGTAGCTGGTCGCTCAGGGCGTCGTAGATTCGATCGAGTTGGCGCGGCATGTCGACCTCTCCCCGCATCAGGAGGGTCTCCTTTCGGGGTGCCGTATCCACCGGGCAGAGTGACGCGAACCCGCTTGTTCCCAGATCCAGCCAGGTCTGCCGTCCGGCGGCCAGCATGCAGTCTGCAACGTATCTGCGAGTTGCGGGATTTCGACTCGACCACCGGCCACTGTAAAAGGCAAAGGGACCCCACGGGATCCGTTGATACAAATGCGTGCCGATTTTGATCGCCGAGGCAGCGGTTCCACTCATTTCCCGGTGCTGGCCAGGGCTGCCGATCATGACGAGCTTGTCTACTCGATTCGCATGACGATGGGTGAACTCCTGCGCGATGTTTCCGCCGAACGAGTGTCCGACGATGCTTGCACGATCGATTCCGAGCGAGTCGAGCATGACCTTCACGTCGTCGATCACAGTGTCGAGAGTGGCGCGGTGGCCTTCCTCGAGAATCGACAGCCCTTGACCGCGTAGGTCGGGCAGCACCAGGGAATAGGCGCCCGCGAGTTCCGCGACCTGGTCGTCGAACATTCGATGATCAACTCCGGCGCCATGCAGGAAGACGATGCATTTCCGATCGAGCGCCGGCGTGCGCCACACACGCATTTCGGTGCCCGGAGTGGAAATAGTCTGGGTTGTCAGAGTCTGCATCGCTGTCCGTTGCCTCAGTTCGTTGCCGAATCAGATGGAAGTGAGCCTATCCTAACTTCTGTGGACCGCGGTTGTGGCAACAAGAAACTGGCCGCACCGGAACATCTCCGGTACGGCCAGTCTTGGTGTTAGGTCAGGCGTCGCGCTTGTTGACGACGGCGATGCTGATTCCGAAAACCACCAGCACAAATGCTGCGAAGTAGAACAGGCTTCCCCAAGGGCCCCAATGGAAATTGGTGCTCGAACCCGAAGAGAGGAAGTGGTCGGCGTTGGCGAACGGGAGGAACGGTGTGACGTTTCTACCGAAGGATCCGAACATGCCGAACAGGCTCTCGATGAGCAGCGGCCAGAGCAGGAGCAATGCAATAGCGCCGGCAGATTGCCGCAGGAGTGCTCCGACGGCGATGGCAAGGACAACGCAGAGGAAGGCGAAGATCGGTACGCCGTAGACGGCGCGCCAGGCATCGGCGTTGTCGAGTGCCAGATTGGTGGAACCTTCAGAGCCTGCAGCAGCTTTGGTGATGAATACCGCGCCGAGCATGAGAACGAAAGACAGCGCCGCGCCGAAGGCGCCGATCAGGCCGGCTTTGGCGATCAGGACCGAAGCCCGGCTCGGGATGGCCTGGAAGGTGGTGCGGATGATGCCGAAGCGGTATTCGCTGGTAATCGCGAGGGCCGCCATGATCATCAGGACCATGACGCCGAAGCCGGAAACTCCCAGTCCCGCTTCATTGAACGTGGGGAGGAACTTCTCGAAATCAGGAGTTCCTGATGCGGCTTCGTCGTTGTACGCCTGAATGCTCGAACTCGACGAACGCCCGATCATCCAGGCGACGCCCAACCCTAGGACGATGATTGTGATCGTGCACCACAGCGGCGACTTGGTCGTGGTGATCTTGATACGTTCAGCACTGAGAACAGCCATTACAGTGCACCTCCCATAGCGTGCTGTGTGTTTGTGTGGTGGGCTCCGGCACCCGGATCGATACCGGATGCGTGGTACTGGACATCGTCTCCGGTCAACTTCATGAACGCATCCTCGAGCGATCCCTGCACAGACGCCAACTCGTGCAACACGATTCCCTGCGAACCAGCCAGACCGCCGATCGCATCAGTGGTCGAATCCACGACCACCAACACCGGCTCCGATCCTGAATGCTCCTCGCGGACAGTCAGTCCGTGGGCAGTCAATGCGGCATGGAGAGCGTCCAATTGTGGGCTGCGCACGCGCACCGTCGACTCCGACGAGCGATCCACGAACTCCGCCACCGTCGAATCCGAAATCAACCGACCCCGACCGATCACCACCAACTGCTCCGCCGTCAACGCCATCTCCGAGAG
>NZ_JBFUJB010000033.1:0-35276 GCF_056401575.1 Rhodococcus sp. P4_E4
CGATCTCGGCCACAGTGCCCGCGATCGCATCGGGAGTCGAAGGCTGCGGGGTCAGGATCTTGATGCGGTCACCGATCATTTCCCCGGTGCTCAGGTCGATCGTGCCGCCCTTGACGCCGCTGCCGCCGACGTCGATTCCGAAACCTGTGCTTGTCATCCTGCGCTCCTGAGTGATCAGATGTCGATGAGTTGGCCACTGTCGCAGCGGCGGTTTCCGGTGACCGTCAATGCATCGTAGGAAACGACGTTTTCATGCCTCGCCAGCTGCGTGGGGCGGGTGTGACGCAGCGGGATCCGGTGTTGCCGCTGGATCTGTCGGGGGTGTTGTTCGTTCGGGAGGCGACTCTGTAGCAGTTGCAGTACGAGTCGTGGCAGAGATAGGACCCGCCTCGGGCGGCTTTCGCGTGGCCGTTGGTGGGGCCGGTGGTGGGGCCGGTGGGGTTGTGTAGGTGTGTGGTGTCATGGTTGGTCGTCCACCAGTCCGAGCACCCTTCCCAGACGTTGCCTGCCATGTCGTGGAGTCCGAATGCGTTGGGTGAGAAGGTATCTACTGGTGAGGTTCCGGCGTGGCCGTCAGCGTGAGTGTTCTTCGTCGGAAAGTGTCCTTGCCAGATGTTGCAGCGGTGGACCTCGTCGGGAGTGAGTTCGTCCCCCCCCCCTGGGGGGGGTAGCGGCGTTGTTCGACGCCTCCGCGGGCCGCGTATTCCCATTCGGCCTCGGTGGGAAGACGTGTATGTGCCCAAGCCCAGTATGCGAGTGCGTCGTTCCATGACACGTGCACCGCCGGGTGATCTTCGCGGCCGGCGGTGTCGCTGCCGGGTCCTTCCCATGTTTTCCAGTGTGCTCCGGCAACGTCACACCACCACGGGCTCCGTTCAGGTCTCGGTGCTCCGCGCCGTAGGGCTGAGGGAAGGAATGCGGCGAAGACGTCGGACCATCCGAAATGTTCGGCTTCGCTTACGTATTGGGTCTGAGTGACGAATTCTGCGAAGTCGGCGTTCGTGACAGCGTGGATATCGATGTGGAAGGGGGCGACGTGCACTCGCCGGACCGGCCCCTCGCCATCGGAGGCGAAGCCGACGTGGTCGTCGGTGCCCATGAGAAATTCCCCTCCAGGAAGCAGGGTTTGGCGCCGCTGGCGCGGTTGTCCGCTGGCGCGGCGTGAGGCTGAGGCTTCGATATTGGGTGGTAGGGAGGTGGCTCGGGAAGGCGTGCAGCAACCGTTTTTTGGGGGGATGGGAATCTCGTTCACAGGGAGGCTTTCGCGCGGGCGGCGGTGCTTGGGTCTTGACGGGGCGGACCACACCACCGTATAAAACTAGTCACATATGCAACAAGTCACATGGATGAGGTTGGCGTGAAGTTTGAACAAATGATCTTGGGACTGTTGTCATGGCGTCCTTTCAGCGGGTACGAGCTCGGAAAATATCTCGAACAGGAAGGCCGCTTTTTTCGCTCGAATGTGCACTTGAGTCAGATCTACCGTTCTCTGGCGCGCATGGTCGATTCCGGCTGGGTGAGCTACAGCGTCGTCGAAAACGACGGGCGGCCCGATGCGAAGATCTATCAGTTGACCGACCTGGGTGAACAGGAACTGCGTGACTGGATCACCAGTCCGTATACGCCGCCGAGCCGATTTCAGGATCCCGAGTTCAAGGCGCGCTTCCTGCTCGGCGGTCCGTTCGGGGAGGATGCGTTGATCGAACTGGTCCGAATCGAACTTTCGGCGCGGCGGATGCAGATGAAGGAGGACCGCGGGCGGAACAGGGACCTGGGGTTACTGGCGCCGATCGGCGGAGTCGACGAGTCCTTGGTCCATCGACTTGCGCAGCTTGCGCACGAACACGGATCGAGCGCTCTCGATCAGTGGATCGACTGGTTGGAGACCGTTCTGTGGGAGTTGACTTCCGGTGCTGAGGGACGGGCCGCCGCTTCGTCGACCGAAGGGGGGATCCGATGAAAGCGATCATGGTGATGTTCGACAGTCTCAATCGTCGTTTCCTGCCGCCGTACGGCGCCGCGGAAATCCACGCCCCCAACTTCACCCGCCTGGCTGAACGTTCCGTGACGTTCGAGAACTGTTACGCGGGCAGTATGCCGTGTATGCCGGCGCGCCGGGAGCTGCATACGGGTCGATACAATTTTTTGCATCGTAGTTGGGGTCCACTCGAACCTTTCGACGACTCGATGCCCGAAATGCTTAGCAGCAGTGGTGTTTACACCCACTTGAGTACCGATCACCAGCACTACTGGGAAGACGGTGGCGCCACATATCATCATCGTTACGATTCGTTCGAGTTCTTCCGCGGACAAGAGGGGGATCCATGGAAGGGGCATGTCGCCGATCCGGTCGCACCGCCCACACTCAAAGTCATGCAGGCGAAGCAGCGGCGGCAAGACTGGGTCAACCGCAGCTACCTGGCTGATGAGGCCGATCACCCTCAGACTGGCACGTTCGACGCCGGCATCGACTTTCTCCGGACCAATCACGGTGAGGACAACTGGTTCTTGCAGATCGAGACCTTCGATCCTCACGAACCGTTCTTCAGCCACGACCGATACAAGCAGTTGTACCCGCACGAGTACGACGGGCCTCACTTCGACTGGCCGGACTATATGCAGGTTTTGGAAACGCCGGAGCAGGTGGCGCATGTGCGCGCCGAGTACTCGGCGCTGTTGTCCATGTGTGACCGTTCGCTGGGTCGAGTTCTCGACGCGATGGATGAACACGACTTGTGGGACGACACGATGTTGATCGTCAACACCGACCACGGATTTCTGCTCGGTGAACACGGGTGGTGGGGCAAGAGCGTGCAACCGTACTACGACGAGACCATCCACACCCCTCTCTTCATCTGGGATCCGCGGAGCAAAGTCGCCGGTCAACGACGCGAATCGCTGGTGCAGACCATCGACCTGGCCCCGACGCTGCTGGATCTGTTCGGCGTCGATGCGACCGCCGACATGCTCGGCCGTTCGCTGCACAACGTCATCGTCGAGGACGCGCCGGTGCGTGAGGCTGCGCTCTTCGGCAATTTCGGCGGGCACGTCAGCGTCACCGACGGCCGCTACGTCTACATGCGCTCGTGCGCAAGTCCCGAGAATCAGCCGTTGACCGAACACACCCTGATGCCGACGCACATGCGTGGGCGATTCAGCCCGGCTGAGCTTCGGCACGCCGAACTGGTTGCCCCGCTCTCGTTTACCAAAGGCTGTCCGGTGCTCACGGTGAACGGAGGCACCATGACCAATCCGTACGCGTTCGGAACGCTGCTCTACGATCTGCACTCGGACCCCGAGCAATGTTCACCGCTATTCGACGAAGAACTCGAAATGCGGATGGCCACTCTCCTCGTCGATCACCTGCGCCAGGCAGACGCACCGGCCGGACAATACGAACGCCTGGGGTTGCCCCGATTGGGGCCGGTGACCAGCGAGCATCTGCTCGCCAATGCTCAACGGCCCCAGGTGGAACTGTCGCTACAACCACCCCCTAACCCCGACGAGTATCCGCGAGGTCCACTCAGCGTCCACACTCCGCTGCGCGAGCTGTTGTCCGACCCTGACGCTGCAGCAGCGGTCTCTAACTACCTTCCAGGCGTCGAGTCCGGCCCGATGATCACCATCGCGGGCGAGATGTCATTGCTGCAGATCGCGGCCTTGGCGATCGGTATGTTGCCTCAGGCCCGATTGCGTTCTCTTGCAACGGACCTGTCCACCCTGGCGCTGACTCGCGCCTGACTTCGATTCGTCGCCGATGGTGCTCTCTCACTGTTGGCTGTCCCGACGCTGACCTGATGCTCGGCCGGCGCCATTCTGCTCGCACCCCTACTGTCCGAAGAGAGCTCCCATGCGCGCCACTGACGTGTCATCGTCCGCATCCGCTCCGCCGCTCCCGGTCGCCCATGCCGAACCACAGACCACGCACCGCCGCCGCAACTTCGCCTTGCTCACCGGGGCGTCGACGATGGACAACACCGAACAAAGCATCGTCTCGGTGCTCTATCCGTCAGTGCAAGCTGCACTGGGACTCAGCCTTTCAGCGCTGGGGACGCTGGTCGCTGCAACCAAACTGGTAGGAGTGGTGACCGGTCCGCTGTGGGTCATGCTCGCCCGCCGCACCAATCGGAGAATCGTCCTCGCCACCTGCTCCGGTTTCTGGGGGATGTGGATCGTCGCGGCCGGTTTCTCACAGAACTACATTCAACTTCTGGTGCTGTATGTCCTTGCCGCGGCGGGTTTCTGCGGAGCCGCCCCGATCGTGACGGAAATCCTCGGCGACGTCTACGGCGACCGTAGGCGCGGGCGTGCCTCCGGGCACATGTACGGCACGGTCGCACTGCTCACCGCAGCCAGTGGACCACTGTTCGGGCAACTCTCGCACTTCGACAACGGATGGCGCTACGGCTACTTCATCTCAGGGACGATCTGCGTACTTCTCGGCGTGTCGATCGTGCTTTTCATGCGAGATCCCGGAGTCGGAGCCGCCGAGCCGCAGTTGGCTGGGCTGAGCATCGAAGAACGTGAGGTGTACGGCAAGATCACGTTCGCAGACGCGCGGGAGCTGTTCAAGATCCCAACCTTCGTGCTGATGTTGATCCAAAGACTGCTGTCCGGACATTTGCTGTTGATAGCGTTCGGAGTGGTCTATCTGGTGCAGGTCTTCGGTTTCAGCAACGCACAAGCCTCACTCGTCATCCTGCCGTACGGAGTAGGTTACTTCGCCGGCACGCTCGTCGGCGGTGCACTCGCCGACCGGGTCCACATTCGCTTTCCCCAGCATGGGCGGATCGCCTATCTTCAGATCGCGCAGCTCGCATTCGCCGGTGTCGCCTTTGTCGGAACACAGTTCGCGTGGGGATCGATCTGGATCTTCGCGGGGTTCTTTGCGGTGCTGGGTGCATTGCAGAGTGCAAATCCGGTCATCAAGGTACCGATCGTGATGGCTGTGGTTCGACCCGAGCTACGCGGTCTAGCTTTCGCGCTCTTGATTTCGGTGATGGAGTCGTTGGCGTGGGCGATCTTCAGCCTCGGCGCGGGCTATCTGGGGGACCTCATCGGTCTCCAGCGCACCTTTTTGTTGATTCTCGTAGCATTGATGGTCGTCAACGGCGCCTTCGTCACATTGATCTACCGGCCGTACGTGCGTGACAGCGCAGCAATGCAGAAGGCGATGGAACGCCGCGTCCCTCCCGGCTCCGTCCCCTCGTAGGGCCCCGAGTTGCCGGCCGACACTGGTAGCAGTGACCGACGGGAGATCCGTAGCGATTCCATCCGCTAGCTGGCTCGACGCCTGCTCGATCTTCTCGCCACTCTCACCTCGACGCACACAAAGGAATCCCATGCCCAACAACGAATCACTGAGCCTTGACGAGAAGGCCTCACTCACCAGCGGTGCCGGCTGGTGGAACACGGTGGCCTTTGCCGGCCGGAGTATTCCCGAGATCACCATGGCTGACGGGCCACACGGTGTCCGGTACCAGGAGGCCGACGCCGATCATCTCGGCGTCGGGAACAGCGCACCCTCGACCTGCTTCCCGCCCGCGGTGGGACTCGGATCGAGTTGGGATCGAGAGCTCACCCAACGCATCGCGGTGGCGCTCGCGCACGAAACGCAGTCCTTCGGAATCAACCTCCTACTCGGCCCCGGAATCAACATCAAACGAAGCCCCCTGTGTGGCCGTAACTTCGAGTACTTCTCCGAAGACCCCCTTCTCAGCGCCGAATTGGGTGTCGCCTGGGTCAACGGCTTGCAAGGTGAAGGGGTCGGCGCGTCCCTCAAGCATTTCGCGGTCAACAACCAAGAGTCCGAACGGATGATCGTCAGCGCGAACGTCGCCCCTCGCCCGCTGCAGGAAATCTATCTTCGGGCTTTCCGCCGCGTGGTCACCGATGCGAAACCGTGGACGGTCATGTGCTCCTACAACCGGATCAACGGAGTGCACGCATCGGAGAATTCGTGGCTGCTCACCGACGTTCTCCGCCACGACTGGGGATTCGACGGTGCCGTGATCTCCGACTGGGGCGCGGTCGTCGATCGGGTCAAAGCGCTCGCCGCCGGAATGGATCTGGAGATGCCGACCTCGAGTGGCCAGGGGCCAGCTGCAGTCGCGTCCGCGGTGCGCACGGGTGCGCTCCCTGAAACTCTGCTCGATCAGAGCGTTCAGCGCCTCATCACACTCGCTCGGATCAGCGCCGAGAACGCCCGCCCGCGAACTCCTTTCGATGCGGATGCACACCACGACCTCGCCCGCGAGGCAGCGACCCGAAGCGCGGTCCTGTTGAAGAACGAGACCGATCTGCTCCCCCTCGATCCCACCTCCGGTCAGAAGATCGCTGTCATCGGCGAATTCGCGCGTAACCCCCGCTATCAGGGAGCAGGCAGTTCCAAGGTCGTCCCCACCCGCCTCGACAGCGCCTGGAACGCAATTTCCGAACTGATCGACGCCACCACAGGACCCGATGCCAGCACCGTGCACTACGCACCGGGATTCACAACCTCGGAATCCGCTCCGAGCGAGCAAAGCATCACGCTTCTCGACGAAGCAATCTCACTCGCGGCCGACTGCGACGTCGTCGTTCTCTTCCTCGGGTTGCCCGCCAGCTACGAATCCGAAGGCTTCGACCGCGAGCACATCGACCTACCGGGCGAACAGACCGCACTGATCGAAGCGATCGCGGCGGCCAATTCCCGTGTCGTCGTGGTCCTCTCGAACGGAGCCGTCGTGCGAGTCTCCGGATGGGTCGACCGCGTACCCGCGATCCTCGAGTCCTGGCTTCTCGGCCAAGCCGGCGGCTCCGCCCTCGCCGATCTGCTCTTCGGCAAGGCCTCCCCGTCAGGCAAGCTCGCCGAGACCATTCCGCTTCGCCTCGAAGACACACCTGCGTACCTGAATTTCCCCGGCGAAAGCAGACAGGTCGAATACGGCGAAGGCCTCTTCGTCGGGTACCGGCACTACGACGCACGAAAGATGGACGTCAGTTTCCCGTTCGGGCACGGCCTCTCCTACACGACCTTCACCTATTCCTCGCCGGCCGTGCGCCACGTCGGAGAGGACATCGAAATAACACTCACCGTGCGCAACGCCGGCCGCTGCACCGGACGTGAAATCGTCCAGGCCTACGCGCGTACGGAACTCTCACGTGTGCAGCGACCCGACCGCGAACTCAAAGGCTTCGCGGTCACCGATGACCTCGAACCCGGTGAAGCTCAGGACCTCACGATTGTCGTCCCTCGACGCGAACTCGAATACTTCGACGCCAGCGAAGAGCAGTGGCTTGTCGAGTCTCTGAACTATCGCTTCGACCTCGGGGCCTCCAGTCGCGATATCCGCCTGAGCGTGGAAATTCCGGTCACCGGCGACCCCTACGAGCCGCGGCTCGACAAACAATCGACCATCAGGGCCTGGTTCTCTCATCCGGTCGGCGGCCCGGCATTGCGCAAGCTCCTCGCGCCCGTCCTCGCGTCCGTCGAAGCTGAGGCACCGGCAGGATCGAACCGGGAGAAAGCGATCATGGGAACACGTCTGGGACAACTCGCGAAGTTTTCGATGGTGCCGGTCAACGACTCACAGCTGGACGCACTCGTCCACTCCGTCAACTCGTGACGGCAACCACCTATCCGTCGCAATCGAACCGGACTTCCTGAAGCAATGATGATCCAGTGACCTCGCGGCCGAACTTCGTCGTGTTCATCTCTGAGCGTGCCCGCGCCGACGGCGGCGGCGTACTCGGCAACCCGAATCCCATGATGTGCCGGCCGCCGGCGCGTTGATCGCTCAGCACCAGGCTCTGATCGAATGACCGAACCTGGGCGCGTGCGTGAGCCGTAGAGCAACGTCGCTTCGCGTAGACGAACTGCACGAGGGGAAAAATGTGGACGCGGACATCTCGGGGATTCGATCCCGTACAGGGCATCACCGGTCATCAGTTCGGTGCGATACGACGAGGGTGTCGTGACCGACGCGATACGCAGGTGCGGAGCTGCCGGAGTGAGCTCATCGAGGTGTATGCGTTCACCACTCTCGGAACTAAACATGTCGAATTCTCGTGCACTCCGCGTCCTTCCGGTCGCCGCGACGCCCGCTACCGGGAGAGTCGTCATCCGACGTGCCTGTGCGCGGCGCGTCGGAAGCGTCAAACAGTGCACTTCACACGAAAGCTGTTGATGGACATGATAAACAAAGATCGAGAGGTCAGCGAGCCAATAGCGGGTGCTGATCGGGATCGGCGTTGGCCCCGTCGACTCTACGGTCACGGCACTGAACCCGACCCACGATTCAGTCTTGCCAACGAACGGACCCTTCTGGCGTGGGTGCGCACCGCGTTGGCCTTGCTGGCTCTCGGGGTCGCACTCGATGCTTTCGGCGATATTCTCACAGGCGGATACGGCCACGTTCTAGCTGTCGGTATCCTCGCACTGGCTCTGTTCTGCACAGTCAGCGGGGTGCGGCGCTGGTGGCTCAACGAGCAGGCCCTGCGACGACTTCAACCGCTCACCGCGCCACTGTCCGCGCTCGTGCTCACCGCCGTGTTGGGAGTAATCACGGGGGCTCTGCTCGCATCGGGATTCGCCGGGTGGTTCGGGTGATCCTGCTGGCCGAGAGCCTCACTGATATCGGAGATGCGGCGTTGAACTGGGATCGCGCGCGGGGATTTGTTTTCGAGACGATCGGTGCCCTCGTCGACGGAGCCCCGGCGGAGCTCGGGGTTCTCACTTTGGCCATCTTGTGTCTCGTTCTTGTCCGAGCACGACGGCAATCGTCGGTTGGAGGCGCTTCGAAACCGCAGCGTCTCCAGCAGGTACTACTTCGCCGTGGTGGGGAAACGGTGACCGCCTCTTGCACGCTGCCTACCGAGCAGACTTTCCGGATGGATCTCAGCGATGACAGCGGAGCACAGGTCGAACGTACCGCTTTGTCCTGGCAGCGCACCGCTATCGCACTGGTGATCGCAGGTCTCACGATCATCCGCATCAACCTTTCCCGCACCTCATGGCCCGTATCAGCTGCAACGGTCGTGTGCACGGCACTGGCGATAGTCCTGTTGCTGTTGGGCCACAACAGGTACCGAGATTCCACTCAGTGCTTGAGAACTCCACAGGCCTCGAGGGCTCGACAGGTCGGTGCCTCACCAGATGCGCGATTACCGATTGCGGTCGCGGCGACGACAGCTGTTCTATGCCTACTCGAATTGACGAACCTGTTGACCGACCACTTATGACATCTCTTTCGAACTTCGCGCCGACGAGGTAGAGGCGCAGCTCGCTGATCTGATTGGTGACCTGCACCATGCGGCGGGAAGTGTTGGGTGGCAGCTCCGCCGCAAGATGGACTCGATTTCTGTCCGATCCGGGTGCTGAACCGGCTACGTGGTCGGTGATGCTCGGATCCAGTCGAGGAGTGCGCTCGCGGTCCCTACACACATCGGTGATTTGTTCTCACTCTGTGCAGCGGCTTCGTGAGGGCGACGTCGTTTCGAATCTCTCCAGAGCGACGTGAAATGTAGTCCTCGGAGTGTTGGTCAGCGGGTGGTGGGTTGCTGAGGTGCGAGGGAGTTTCCGGGGGCGATCTGTCCGCAGTTCGAGGGTGCGGGTGTGCCGTTGAATCGGTCGTTGATCCAGGTGATCGCTCCGGGTAGCCATAGCGCGGCGCCGGGGAAGTGGCTGATGGTGTCGTACTGGTCGTACTGGATTGCCAGTCCGGCGGCGCAGTATCGGTTGGCGAGGGCGGCGACGTCGCCGGTGACCATGACTCCGTCACCAACACCGATATTCGCGCCGCCCGGTTGGGTTCCTTCGAGGACGCCGTTGGCGGCCTGGGCGATGAACATCGGGATAGTGGGTACCGCGGCGGTGCCCATGTTGATCTTGTTGGCTGCGTCGACGTATTCCGGCACTGCATTCGGGTCGTTGTACTCAGGTTTGACAATATCTTGCCAGGTCATGCCGGGGTATTGCGCGAACACATTGAGGATGGAGGCGTCTTCGAATCTCGGCAGGAGTTCCCGGCCGAGATCGTTGAGGTATGGGGCGAGGTCGATGCCGTATGCGCGTGCTAGTCCCAACGCAGCCATTCTGGAGCGGGAGGGAGATGGATGAATTACGTACCGAAAGGTTTGCAAGATCTCGAACTTATTCGACAGTCGGTAAATGTTCAGCAATCGTCACGGTAGGTACATCGAGGATGGAGATACTCACGGTCAAGTCGAAAGCATGGGCCGCAACGGCCAGCACTGCCCTTTCCCTCGCAGCCTTCGCCGCTGCGCCTACCGCCAGCGCAGAACGTGCCCCGGCGACAGATCCCTTGCTCGCGTACGCAGAACAAAATCCCCATGACTTCATCGGAATCAATGCTCTGGCCGAACAGCAGCTCGGTCAGAGCATCCAGTTCAGTGTCTCCGGCGTCGACGGACCGGTAGATGCCGCAACGGCAGACCTCATGAGCAACCAGGCACCGCAGGAAGGGGTCGCAGCTCGTGCGGTTCCCACCGATGCTTTCAGCGTCGTCGGATACTGGCCTCCCACCCCAGGGTGCACCGCAACGTACATGGGTACGTGGAACTTTCGTGACGACTACGTCAACGGCTCTGCACCTGATGACTTCGCCTCTATCATGTTCGACTTTTCCAACCGTTGCCTGACAGCAGTGTCCACGACGTACAACTCGTATTACTACGACGGAGAACGCACCACCGACAGCGTGGCGTACCTCAAAAACGGTGGGGTCGGCGGCGCGCCCATCGTCGGCCTTCGCGATGCGGTGTCGGGCTTCAAACTGAACGTCGACCACGGACACATCAGCTCGACCGTTACCCGTAAACTGGGCTGCGACACCCAGTCGTTCGGAGCTCAGTTCGCGTACGACCACAACCAGGACGGTGGCAGCGCCGGATCGGTGTCCGCGTCTTTCATCGGTGGACTGTCCATCGGCTACAGCGGCAGCCTGGCCACGATGCGAAAGAGCACGAACCCGACCTACATCAACTGCTGAGCGCATCGCGCTAGTTAGGCTCGCGTCATGAACAAGTTCACGAGTGCAACCCTGTTGCTCTACCTCGTCGCAGTCGTCGCGCAACTATTGACGTGGGCAGATCTCAGTGGCTCTGAACGAAGCACGCGCGTTGTCGGATTTCTACCCGTCGGAGCAATGTTGACGGCAGTCCTGAGCTTGAGCGGTTCACGCGACAAGAACTCCCCAGACGACAAGAAGTCCTAGCAGATCCCGACCGTTGTATGTCCGCCCGTGGGCCGTAGGTGTTGACGGCTGCGCGTTGCCGCCGGGAGGGACGGCGCGTGTGCCCTGCGGCCGGCCACCTTCGCTGTCCCCCGTAAATGGACTGCAAACGCCACCTACCAGCCGGGACCTACTATGGCGACGGCAGCGTAAGTGACTCATCTCCCGCGGCTCTGCGGAACGGCGTGTGGCCGCGCCGTTGTCAAAGCGTATCGAGAGGGCTCGGAACGACGATGAATTCTCGGTGGTCGGTCACGGCTCGTAGTCGTTGCAGGCGAGCATCATCGGAGGATGACGCATTGGCTTGTCGCCGTCTCGAGTGGCTCCTGTTTGTCTTGCTCCGTGCCGTGCCGTGCCGTGCCGTGCCGTGCCGTGCCGTGCCGTGCCGTGCCGTGCCGTGCCGTGCCGTGCCGTGCCGTGCCGTGCCGTGTCGTGTCGTGCCGTGCCGTGCCGTGGAGCAAGGGGCGGGGCCCTTGCCCGCCTTACCCTCAAGATCGACACCGACCTGTGGTGGTACACCGAATTGTTCGTTGAAGGCCAGAATATTACGGCCACGGTCCACGAAGGACTTGAGTTCGTAGAGGGCGGAGACTCGTGCCCATGCTTGCGCGCTGGGGTCCGTCGGCCCTTGTGTGCCAACAGGGTTGACCACTCGGAGGTTGACTACTTCGTATCGATCTGCCCGACGCGCGATTCTGCCGACGATCATCAGGAGACCGTCCAGTCGCTGCAACGTGTAGCCGATGTGTTCACCGTCCGGCGAAAGATGGTAGGTGCGGCGTCCGACACTCATGCTGCTGGGCGTCTCGTCTGATCCGAAATCGACCGGAAGAGATGAGTGTTCGTGCCCGCTGATTCTGAACCCACGATGCCTTACCTTCGCCGAATCCAAAGCCGAACCGATTGGCTAGCGACGTTGACCGGCCTCGGACGGGTTTTAGGGTGTCCCGACTGCCTTCCACAGCGGAGCGGTGCCAGGGGGTGTGGCTTTTGGGTCGACTCGCCCCCGCGGACGGTTGGCGTCCAGGGTAGCCCAACAATCGTGTGGGCTGCCGGAAAATAGACGCGGACAGGTTATTTCGTGTGATTCATGGGTTCTGGAGTGGCACAACAGATGAAACGGTGGCGGGGGTGTTGCGCCTCCACGTGCTTGAGTCGTCCACTGACGAGCGCATTCGCGCAGGTGAGGCTACGCATCGTTTCGGGCTTGAGACTTGGTTTCGCTTTCACGGGGTGGAGAAGGCTCGATGGGTACGACGTCAGGCGAGAAAGCGGCGTCCGCCCCACAACCAGGTTCTCACCTTCACTTTGCAATGTCACCGTGACCGTCGTAGTAGTGCGATGGCCGGAATCCGGCTGGCGTCGACGCCCGCACCGGTGTGTAAACGGGGGCTCCACGTGTTCCGTGAGTTTCGGGTTGTCAGTGTTCGGTTGGCGGTGTCTTTTAGGATTCAGTGGGTGGATTCCGGCGTTTGGGGTACGCCGCTGCGAGTGTGTCTTTGGTTTTGCGGTCGCATTGAAGGTGACGTACGACGACCCAGAGTTGGTCGACGAAACTGTTGAGGGTGGTCCCGTATCGTTCGAATACTTCGGCCTCTGGCACGCCTCCGTACGGTGCCCAGTTCAATGCGAGGGCGAGTAGTGCCTCGGCTTCTCCGGGTCGGTAGCGCACGAGTATCTGTGACTTTTCGGTGGCGATCCTGCGTTGCCGATCTTCGCGATAGCGATGTGAAAGTTCGTCGAAGAGTGCTTTTGCGAGCTGCGCCGGATCAGTTCTCGGTGAGTACGAACTTCGGTTGGCGGTCATGTGCTTTCGGGTCGTTTGGGGTGAAATCGTGGATGCGGGAGATTGCGTGGGGTCGAATCGAGGTGCAAGTAGACAGGTACGGTCGACTTCCGGCGTGAGCAGTGCAGTGTGGTGTCCGTATTGCCGAGAAGGCGGTCTCCCTCGCATTTGCAGTAGCCGGCCGTCTTCCTGCCCGCCGTCGTGGGAAGGTGACAGCGTGCAGGTTGTTCGCCGATGTAACGCTCGTGCAGTCTGTTTCGAGTCGTTCTCGGGGGTGACCGGGCTGTTGCTCAGCTGTGTGTTGCGGCATACGTTGCGCTGTCGCCGGACTCGGGCATTCGATGTGAGCTCGGGTTCTTGTTCGAATGGGGGTGCCTGGTGTTCAGGACGAGCAGTGTGCGCGGTGAACAACGGAGGTGCGGCAGTCGGAGACGTCAAATCCGGCCGAGAGATGGAAGTCTCCGGCTTCGGTTTGCCAGCCGGCATCCCAATGCTGGAAAGCTCGGCGCGTGAGCGTTATTCGTGTGGTGGTTGTCTCGCCGGCGGCGAGTACGCCGTCGGCGAACCCCACAAGCCAACGTATGGGGCGATCAATGGTCGTCTTCGGTCGGTGTGCGTAGATTTGGGCGACGAATTTTCCTGTGCGATCGCCGGTGTTTCGTACCGTGACATCGACGGCGTGGCCTGTGACCGCACTCATGCGGTCGATTTCGAAGCTGGTGTAGGAGAGTCCGAATCCGAAGGGGTAGGCCGGGGTTCGGTTCTGGCGCAGCCATCCGCGGTATCCGACGTGGACCCCTTCGCTGTAGTCGACGACCCCCTCCTTTGGGGTGGTGTCGAGGACAGGTACGTCCTCTTCCGATGCCGGCCAGGTGGTGGGGAGCCGCCCGCCGGGCTCGGATGCGCCTGAGAGTATCTCTGCGACTGCGTTTCCGATCTGCTCCCCTCCGAACCACGTCAGAAGGATCGCTGAGACATCGTCTTTCCATGGCATGACGATGGGCGCGCCTGCGTTGACGACGACGATCGTGCGCGGATTGACTGCCGCGACGGCAGTGACCAAATCGTCTTGATCTCCAGGAAGTCTCAGCGACGATCGATCCCACCCTTCGCTTTCCCCGTTCGAGTCCGTGCCGACGATGACGATCGCGACGTCCGAGGCTGCGGCGAGGGCGACGGCGTCGTCGTGCAGATCGCCGTCATCAGCGTCGCGTTCGCGCCCGATGTTGAGTGCGGCAATACCTACGGCGAACATGGGTCCGGCGTAGGTGACCGTGATGTCGATGGGGACGCCGGCTACGACCTCGATGTCCGCTGTGGCGGCGGGCGGCTCGAGTAGCGCGGCTCCGAGGTCGGTACCGATGGGCGCTAGTTCGGTGTCGAGAACGGTGCGGTTTTCGGCGCTGACGTGCAGTTTTCCGACGCAGGAGGCTTGGAATCGGAGTACGCCGGTGTCGGTGGGAAGGTACTGGGTGCGTACGCGCAGGGAGGTCGCGTCGACTGGTGCATTCCCGAACCACACCAGTCGGCAGCTCGTGCGCCGTTCGGAGCGGACGAGTTCGCCGTCGTGGTCGATGAACTCGACACGCAAGCCCGGGTCGCCGCTGGCAGGGTCGGTCAGGGAGTCGGGATCGAGTGGGATGAGCGTGTCGGGTTCGGCGATGCCCATGCTGTGCCTGACGGTGCTCACCGGGAATGCTCGCCGCAGCGCTCGGAGAGGCGCGCTGATTGTTTCCGGCAGTACTGTCGCGCTGCCACCGCCTTGAGTTCGGGGTTCGACTGCGTGGCGGCCGATCACGGCGATGGTTCCGACGGCAGCGGGGAGGGGCAGCAGTCCGTTGTTGGCGAGCAGCACTGAACCTTCGATGGAGAGTTCTTTGGTGGCCACCGTGACCGACTCCGGTACCGCAGGTGTGTCAGTGGGTGTGTCGCGGATATCGAAAGCGCCGACCCGGAAGGCGAGACGAATCAAGCGCCGGACTTTGTCGTCGATCGTGGCTTCGGAGACCTTTCCGTCGTGGACAGCGGCGAGAAGTTGCTCGCCCCAGAAACCGAAAGGGCCTGGCATGGCGAGGTCTTGGCCGGATTGCGCCGAGGCGACGGTCGATCGCACACCGGTCCAGTCCGAGACGACGACCCCGTCGAATTCCCATCCTGTCTTCAACGGTGCAGTCAGCAACGGGTGTTCGGACATGGTGGTGCCGTTGACCGAGTTGTAGGCGGACATGATCGACCAGGCTCCGCCGTCGACGACGGGACCTTCGAAGGCAGCGAGGTACACCTCGCGCAGAGTGCGTTCGTCGATGCGGGAACTGGCGGTGAAGCGCTCGGTTTCGTATTCGTTGCCGACGTAATGCTTGGGGCATGCCGCGATGCCTTCCGCCTGGAGAGCGCGGACGTATTCGGTGGCAAGTGCGGACGTCAGTTGTGGGTCTTCGGAGAGAGATTCGAAGTGGCGACCGCCGAGCGGTGACCGGTGGAGGTTGATGGTGGGGCCGAGAACGACATCTACTCCCTTGCGGTGCGCTTCGGCCGCCAGGAGTGCGCCGTATCGTGCGGCAGCTCGGCGGCTCCAGGTGGCTCCGAGTGCTGAACCGGAGGGGAAGTTCGCCGACGGGTCGCGCTCGTCCCAGTGCTGCCCTCGAACGCCGGCCGGGCCGTCGGACATCACGATCGGACGCAACCCCGCTGAGGGGACCGGCCAGGTGGTCCAGAAGTCGCGGCCGGTGAGGAGCTTGATCTTGGTCTCGAGATCCAGGGTCGCCAGGACGCTGTCGATTTCGGCGTCACCGGGAACCGTGCGTGCGTGCGTTGCAGTCATGGTCTTTCCTCTCAGCTGGCGTTGTGTGTGCTGCGCTCGGCCCGGGCGAGAGCGAGCTGATAGTTCTTGATGAAGATTTCGGCGAGCCGCGGCGGCGCTTCGGTGTGTGATGCGACGGGCACGACAAAGTCCGGGCGACGAATTTGTTCGGCGAGATGGTCGGCGAGGTGACTTCGCCCGGTCGCGCGCAGATGTTCGATGTAACGCTGGGGATCGTTGTAGTGCGTGGGTCCTGTTTGCAGGGACGTCTGCATGGGGTCGGGTAGGCAACCGGGACGCCCGGCGTACTCGTCCCACCATTGCTGGAGGAGGCTTCGCATGTGTGCGGCGAGTTCGGGTTGCTCGTCGAGGATGTCTGTCGTCTGATGCGGATCGGCGCTCATGTCGAACAATTGCTCCCATTCGGCGCGGAATGCCCCGGGATGGTAAGTGCGGGTGTAGAGATGGGTTTTGGTTCGAACGGAACGCTGGTAGGTATGGGCGCCGTGACCGAGGACGAGGTATTCGCGTGATTCGATCTCGGATCCGCGGATCGCGGCCGCGAACGACGTCCCCTGCCATCCGGCCGGCTGCTCCGCACCGATCAGCTCGGCGATGGTGGGCGCGTAGTCGATGTTGTAGAGCAGTGCGTCGTTGCGTCTCTGCTCGGGTGTGAGGTCGTCGGTCACGCCGGGCCAGTAGACGATCAACGGAATTCGGTGGGTCGATTCGTTGGCGAGACCATGCTCTGCGTAGGAGCCGTTCTCGCCGAAGGATTCGCCGTGATCGGCGCTGACGACGATCGCGGTGGAATCCGCTATGCCCAGACGTTCGAGTTCGTCCATGAGCAGGCCGAGATGGTGGTCCCAGTACATGACGGCGCCGTCGAAGCCGTTGATCAGGTGCTCGAAATCAGCACGGGTTTCAATGGCATCGGGCATGCTCGGGCTCGGGCTCGTCTGAGGGAAGTAGGCGTAGTGCAGATCGAGCGCGCTGTGCGGTCCGTAGATCTCGCGATGGGCTTCGATCGTGGCCTGATCCGGCCACGCCGGCGCAGGCCCTGCCGCCGCAGCCTTTTCGGTCCACTCGTAAGGCTGCGAGTACGGAGTGTGCGGGTCCCAGTAGGTCAAGTGCAGATACCAGTCTTCCTGGTCTGCGTGCCGTTGGATCCAGTCGATACCGACGGCGTTGATCTCGTGCGCCTGCTCGTCTCGAGTATTGCCGGTCGCCCGGATCGCTTCGCGGAAACTTCCGGTGAAGTGGTTGGCACGGTGTCGTTCGCCGAACATCGACACCACAGCGGGAAGGTGGTCGTGACATTCGAGCAGCTGGCCCAACAACGGTCGATCCGGTTCGGTCCCGTGCCCGGAGTCGAGCCGGAATCGGGCACCTTCACCGAAGTGACTCACCACGCCGTTGGTAATGCCGAACTGACCCGAAATCAGAGCTGTGCGAGACGGCAGGCACGGTGAGTCGGAGCAGTAGTACCTGTCGAAGGTCACGCCTTTGTCGGCCAGCCGCTGGAGATTGGGAGTCGTGTCTCTGTCGTATCCGTACGGCGTGGTGTGGTCGGCGCGCAGGGTGTCGACATCGAGATAGAGGATTCGCATGAACAGGTTGCTCCAGTCTTGTCATTGGTGGCGCACCGCAGCGGAGGTGCACGTCGTCAGGATGTCGAAGTGGCCGTATGAACCTGCGCAGCAACAGATTCGGAAAGATCAGGACACTTCGAACAGCGACCGCGGAGACCACGAACATTGCGCCGTACCGGCTTGTCGACGGACACGGCAACAGGTTTTCCGCATATGCGAATCACGCGAACGTGCCGATCGCGTGCCTCGCTCGACTGCGGTGCACAACTGTCAACACGACTGTGATCGCAGTCATACGAGGAGCATACCTACTGAGTACTTGGTAGGTAGGTTTACGGTCACAAAACCAAGAAAGACTGCTCTGCGAGGTGGGCCGGGACTAGGTGTTCGTGAGATCTCTTCGGAGCATGTCGACCATGGCCTGCATGGGGGCGACCATGTCGAAGTCCGGATCGAGAAGCCATTGGTTCTCGAGCCCTTCGAAGGTCGCGATGATCAGCGAGGCAACTTGGGCGGCGTCGACATCTTCTCGTGCGGTCCCCAGTTCCGCGCTTCGGAGGGCGGCAGATTCGAAAATGTTTCGGACGGCCTGTCGACGCTGTCGCGCCCAATCGGAGGCGTCGGATTCGAGCGCGCAGACGTGTGCGAGTCGAACGACGGTCATGCGGTGGCTGTTTGCCCGAACCACCTCGGGGAGAAGGTCGAGCACTGCCATGAGATCGCCGCCCGCGTGGTCCAATCCTTGGGCCAGCAGTTGGAGGTCCTCGACGTCCCTGGATCCGAGGACGGCGGCAAGAAGGCGCTTCTTGCTGGGGAAATGATGAAGCAAGCCGGCCTGGGAGAGTCCCGCAGCTCGTGCCACCGCTGCGAGTGAGGTGCGCCGGAACCCGTGTTCGGCGAAGTGCTCGGTGGCGGCAGTGAGGATGTTGGCGCGCGCGGTTTCTCCTGCGAGGCGTGCAACTTCGGTGGTTCCCATAGTCGAAGGATAGGGGACTTCCCTCAGGCATACCGTCTACTCGGTCGGTTCCGTGTGGCGAGCCGAGGGCATTGCTACCGAGTACTCGGTCGGCTAGCCTGATGGGGATTTGTGACAAGGGCCACAACATTCTGCTGGAAGGCGGCTCGAGAAGTGTTATTGATGATCTTGCGGCGCGCGGGGGTGGGGATTCTCATGGTGGCCGTCGTGGCCACCGTCTCCTTCTTCCTCACGTTCTCCGGAGCGAGCGATGCGGCACGTGCAGTCGTAGGGCAGGACGCGACACAGGAGGTGGTCGATGCCAAGGCCCACGAACTCGGGTTGGACCGGCCGGTGCTCGCCCAGTACGCGGATTGGGTCTCCCACGCACTGACAGGAAACCTCGGGACCTCGTTCTTCGACAGCACCTCGGTCACCGAGAAGATCCTGCAATGGCTACCGGTGACCTTGTCGATCGTGGTGATTGCAATGTTGATCATCGGCGTGTTCAGTGCCGTGCTCGGCGTAGTGGCAGCCGTGCGGCGCGGGTGGTTGGACCGAGCGATTCAATTCGTCTCGATCGGTGGCCACTCACTTCCCGGATATTGGGTCGCAGTGGTGCTGGTGGCGTGGTTGTCCGTGGGCTTGCATCTCTTCCCGGCTACCGGCTACACACCGATCGGAGTGTCGGTCTCGGCATGGGCATGGTCGATCACGCTGCCGGTGTTGGCGCTGTCGATCAGCGGCATTGCTTCGGCCGCACAACAGGCACGCGGCGCGATGATCGACACCTTGCGCAAGGACTACATCCGGACCCTCCGGTCTCGGGGGCTCTCGGAGAGATCGGTGCTCTACAAGCATGCGCTGCGCAACGCCGCGCAACCGTGGCTGACGATCCTCGCGTTGCAGTTCATCGGACTTCTGGGCGGGGCTGTCGTCATCGAGCGCGTGTTCGCACTTCCCGGGCTGGGAACGCTGGCTGTCGACTCGACCATCCAAGGAGATCGTCCGGTCGTGATGGGGATCGTGGTGTTTTCCTCGGTGATGGTCGTCGTGGTCAACCTCTTCGTCGATGTCATCCAAGTGATCCTCAACCCGAAGGTGCGTGTGCGATGAGCATTGATCCAGTGGTGACGGGGGACCGTCCCGTCGTGCATCGTGGAGCCTGGCGCCGCGCGCTCAGCGAACCGATGACCATCATAGGCCTGGCAGTGCTGACCGGAGTGCTGTTCGTGGCAGTGTTCGCCAATCTCCTGATGCCGGCGGATCCCTCACACTCGGACCTGACCTCCGTGCTCGCCGACCCAGGAAGCAGTGGCCACCTCCTCGGCACGGACTCCGCCGGACGAGACGTCTTGTCCCGCTTGATCTCAGGCACACGGATCACCCTGCTCGGCGCGGCCCTGACCCTGTTTGTCGCGGTCGTGATCGGCCTGCCGGGAGGTTTGGTTGCCGGCTATTTCGGCCGCCGATGGGACATATCGTTGTCTTTCGTCGCCGACGTCCTCATGTCGCTGCCCGCCATTCTCGTTCTGTTGGCCTTGATCACAGCTATCGGACCGAACTTGGCGGTCACGATGTGCCTGCTCGGAGTGATGATCTCCCCGAGCCTGTTTCGGATGGTGCGCGCCACCGTGATCGGCGTCAAAGACGAACTCTACGTCGACGCCGCCCGCGTCTCCGGACTCAGTGACTCACGCATCATCGCGCGCCATATTCTCCGCGCAGTCATGGGACCGACGATCGTGATGTTGTCGATCCTCGCCGGCGTGGCGATCTCGGTGCAATCCGGACTCGAATTCCTCGGGCTCGGGGATCCGACCCAGCCGACCTGGGGCGTGATGCTGAGTGATGCGCTCGCATCGATTTCCCGACAACCGTGGGGCATCGTGTGGCCAGGCCTGGCGATCACACTGACCGTCGCCGGGTTCATCCTCGTGGGCAACGGAATCCGCGACTCGGTGCAACCCAGCGGTGCCCTACCGATCCGTAAACCTGCGCCCCACACCTCGACCCCCGAACAGAAAAGTATTGCGGCGCTGGAAGTACGAGGATTGACCGTCGCCTACGGAGCCGCGCGAGGTGAAGACCGCGAGGTCGTGCGCGAAGTGTCCTTCGCGGTCGAACGCGGTCGAACACTCGGATTGATCGGAGAATCCGGATCGGGAAAATCGCAGACGTCGTTCGCTATTCTCGGGCTCCTCGGTGAAGGCGGCGCAGTCGTCGGTGGACAGATTTGGGTCGGGGGACAGGAAATCGGCCACCTGAGAGGCCGCGCCCGGCGACGGCTTCTAGGGCGCGCAATCGCCTACGTTCCACAAGAACCGATGAGCAACCTCGACCCCTCCTTCACCGTCGAACGACAACTCACCGAACCCATGCGCGCTGCGGGCATGAACGACAAGGATGCCACGGCCAAGGCCGCATCTTTGCTCCTGCGCGTCGGAATCCGCGACACCGAGCGTGTCCTGGGTTCATATCCCCACCAACTGTCCGGAGGTATGGCTCAACGCGTGCTGATCGCCGGTGCGATCTCCACCGAACCGGACGTGCTGATCGCGGACGAACCCACCACGGCGCTCGATGTCACCGTCCAAGCAGAAATTTTGGATCTCCTGCGCGACCTGCAACTCGAACTCGGAATGGCACTTGTGCTCGTCACCCACGATCTCGGAGTCGTCGCCGACATCTGCGACGACGTCGTAGTGATGCGCAACGGCGAAGTGATAGAAACAGCCACCTTGGAGGATTTCTTCGCCGGTCCCACACACGAGTACTCACGCCAACTCCTTGCATCGAGCCGCGAAGACGAACTTCGTGCACCCAGAAACTCCAGCGAGCAAATTATCGAGGTAGCCGAATGACCCTGCTCGAAGTAAACGAACTCACTGTCACCTACCCCAAACGCTCCCGAACAGGGGCGGTCATGCGCGCGGTCGAGGAGGTCTCGTTCAGCATCGAGCGCGGCGAGACTCTGGGGCTCGTAGGCGAATCCGGTTCGGGGAAAACAACAATCGGACGGGCGCTGCTCGGCCTGGCACCGGTGAGTTCGGGCAGAATCCGTTTCGATGGCCAGGACCGAACGTCGCTGTCACGCCGGCAACAACGCGCCCTCGCAACCCAGGTGCAGGTGATCTTCCAAGACCCCTACACCTCGCTCAACCCTGCCCTGACGATTTCCGACACCCTCTGCGAGCCGCTCCTGGTTGCCGGAGTGACCAAATCAGCGGCGCGAGAGCAAGTTCGGGAGCTGATGGACGCCGTCGGGTTGCCGAGGGACGCAGCGCAGCGATATCCCAGCGAATTTTCCGGTGGGCAGCGCCAACGCGTGGCGATAGCTCGTGCGTTGGCCCTGAGCCCTCAATTGATCGTGTGCGACGAGCCGACCTCGGCGCTCGATCTGGCCACGCAGGTGCGTGTTCTGGACCTGTTGTCCGAGATTCAGGACCGCACTGGGATTGCCTATTTGTTCATCTCTCATGACCTGGCTGTGGTTCGCCGGATCAGTCACCGCGTAGCGGTCCTGAGGGGTGGGCGTTTGATCGAGGAAGGTACGACCGCGCAAGTCACACAAGAGCCTCGCGAAAAATACACTCGCGAACTGCTCCTTGCCGCTCCGATCGCTGATCCGGTGCGCCAGCGCCAGCGCCGGGCAGAGCGTTCGGCGCTGGCGCTGAGCGAGCTACGTGGTCAGAGCGGAGCGTAGCTCGCGATCGATCGCGAGGAGCCCGTCCATGTCCTGAGATCCGGTGAAACCGTTGAGTTCGACGATGCCGGCACCGATGAGGCGTTCGCGCATCATCGGTGCCAATCCCGAAATGAACGGGAAATGGCTTTCGACGACGGCGGCAGTGGGCGCGTGGGCGAGCAATTCGCTCAGCTGAGCGTGAGCTACCGGTGCGTCCGGTGCGAAGTCGTCCTTCATCGGGACGCTCGCGGTGCTTCGCACTACCGCATTCCACTGCGCGGAGATCAACACATGCTCGGCAGTGACCGGACCTGTCGGCGGCAGACCGAGGCGTTCGTACTGCTCTGCGGGTGCTTCACTCTCGCGCATGAGTTCGACCATCAACTCGATCATCGTCATTTCGAGCTCGTCGTCATCACGCAAGGGGCGCTGCTGCTGTGGGTCGAGTTCGAGGTCGTAGAGCAGTGTTCCGAAGCGGAAAGGATTGCCGACCGTCCACGCCGGAGTGCGGAGCACCGGGATGCCGCGGGTGAACGGGAACCCCTCGACAAGTTCGGCCGCGCGCAGCTCTTCTGCAGAGAAGTGCCCACGCATATGTGTGGGCATGAGTGTGTACTCGTGGAGCGGTGAGTTCTCCGGTCGTACGCACGAACGCATGTAGACGTACCGCCCGTCCGTGACGTTGACGTGCCCACCCGCGACCCCGAACAGAGCGCCCTTACGGATCGGGGCGTCCTCGGTGATCACCGCCGACAGAGAGTGTCCCTGCATGCGGTCCGTGGGCGGGCAATCGAACACATCCAACAGTGTCGGGCCGAGATCGACCGTCTGCACCAAGGCTTCTCGGCTCGATCCGCGCTCACCGGAGCGGGGATCCCAGACGAACAGGGGGGTGTGGATCGTCTCGTCGTAGAACGGCTGCACGGTCTTGCCCCACCAGCCGTGCTCTCCCAGAAGGAACCCGTGGTCGGTGCACACGATCAGGGCAGTGTCGGACCACAAGTCGTGCTCGTCGAATGCGGCGAGCACACGTTGCACCGAGCGGTCACATTGCGCGAGAAGGGCGAGGTAAGAGCGGCGGAGTCGCTCTTGCTCG
This sequence comes from Rhodococcus sp. P4_E4, assembly GCF_056401575.1. Lineage (NCBI taxonomy): Bacteria > Bacillati > Actinomycetota > Actinomycetes > Mycobacteriales > Nocardiaceae > Rhodococcus > Rhodococcus sp. P4_E4. Next base: position 23,152 of record NZ_JBFUJB010000033.1, read on the forward strand.
TTCATTGATTCGGTCACCCGGCGGTACTGGGGCCAGTCGAAGATCGGTTCGGACGTGTCGACCCCGGCGATCGCGAGGTATTCGGGATAGGTGAAGAAGGGTTCGTGAGGATCGAAGCACTCGATCTGGAGCATCCACGAGTCCGCGTGAGCATTCACGGCGATGAACTCGAGACCCGAATCGACAGTCGCGGTCTGCGAATGCGTGTCCTCGGTCGGCATGTAGGTCCGATTGATCCAATCCTGTCGTGCCACAGTCGTTGTGGGGTTGAGGTTCGCAGGCGGGGCGGGTGGATCGACGACGCCCTTCCATCGGTCGCCTTCCTGGCCTCGAAAGAGCTCGTAGGTGTCGAACCGGTTGTGATAGGTGGCGCCGCCGTCTTCCCAGTAGTGGTAGTGGTCGGTCGAGAGGTGCGTGTGGATTCCGGCCGCGCTGAGGATCGACGGGACCGAATCGTCGAAGGGTTCGAGTGGGCCCCAGGAGCGGTGCAGGAAGTTGTGTCGCCCGGTATGCATCTCCCGGCGAGCGGGCATGCACGGCATGCTGCCGGCGTAACAGTTGTCGAAGCGCACGCTGTGTTCGGCGAGGCGGTCGAAACCCGGTGTAGGGATGTCGGTTCCGCCGTAGGGCCCCAGATAGCGTCTGCACAATGTGTCGAACATCAGGACGACAGCTCTCATTGCGTTTCCTTCGTTTGTCGTGAGGTCGGGGGAGTGGGAGAACTCTTCTTGCCGGATATCTATCGATGACAATAGGCCCGAAAGGGCTTGCCGACCGAGTACTCAGTCAGTAGGCTACTGCTTCAGTGTGATCCCCGCCATAGTGGCGGAAGCGGATCCATTCGACGAGGAGAGTCCATGCCACGAACTTGGTCCCGGCTGTGTGTTGCCGCGGTCGCCGTTGCCCTTGCAGTGACAGGGTGTAGCAGCGGAGGAGCGACGAGCCAGACATCGGACACCCTGACCATTGCCTCGCTCACCCCGAAAACATCGTTCGACACAGACAGCAACCTCCTCGGCAACGACGTCGTGTATTGGGAACCGGTATTCGATACGCTGCTGCGCTTCGGCAAGGACAAGAATCTCGAACCCGACCTCGCCACATCGTGGTCGTACAACGCCGAAGAGACCGAACTCACCGTCAATCTGCGCACGGGTGTGAAGTTCAGCGACGGAACGCCTTTCGACGCAGAAGCTGTCAAGGTGAACCTCGATCACTCACGTTCGACCCCGAGCATGGCCGCACAAGAACTGGCCGCAGTAACCGACGTCACGGTCATCTCGCCCGAGCAGGTAATACTCAAACTACGCGCCCGAGACCCTGCGCTGCTGCCCAGTCTCGCCCTGGTAGGCGGGCTGATGGCCTCACCGAAGTCCATAGCTGCCGGCACGCTGGCAAAGGAACCGGTGGGCACAGGACCGTACATCTATGACGCGGGCAATTCCGGTGTCGACCGTCAGTCCTACATACGCAACCCCGAGCACTGGAACAAGGACGCATACCCGTACGACAAGGTCGTCGTCAGGTCGATGTCCGAATTGACACCTCGCCTCAACGCCATCAAAAACGGCGAAATCAGCGCCACACAACTCTCTCCTGCCAGCAGTGACGACGCACGTGGCGCCGGACTGAGCCTGTACGAACGGGAAGTCAACTGGTCCGGCTTCGTCATCGCCGACAGGCAGGGTTCTTCGGTTCCTGCGCTAGGCGACGTCCGAGTCCGGCAGGCACTGAACTACGCACTCGGACGGGACGAACTCGTCGAGGGACTCATGCTCGGCGCGGGCACGGCAACCACCCAGATATTCGCCGAGGACAGTGCCGCCTACGATCCCGATCTGGACACTCGCTACCCCCACGACCCGGCCAAAGCCAAAGCACTACTCAGCGAGGCCGGATACCCCAATGGGCTCGATCTGACCGTTCCCGACTGGTTCTCCGCATCCCAACCGGGCCTGGCGCCGGCGTTGTCCCAGCAGCTGTCGGAAGCAGGAATCAACGTGACCTGGGAAAAAATCCCCCCCAGTAAGACCATCCCCGAACTCTCGTCCGGAAAGTACCCGATCTTCTACATGCAGCTCGGCTCCCGCACCGCGTGGGAGGACATCGGCCAATCCGTACTACCTTCCGCGACGTGGAATCCGATGGGCGCTCGCAGTGAACAGCTCGACGCTCTACTCGTAAAAGCCCGCAGCGTGACAGGCGATGCCTACGACACGGCGCTGCGCGAGATCGACACATGGCTCGTCGACAACGCCTGGTTCGCACCGGTAGCACGGTCGAGCCTCGTCTTCGCCACCCGCGACAACGTCGGTGTCGACGAAGACCTGTGGGGCGTCATGGTCAACCCTTCCCTTCGTGCATACACCCAGAAATAAGTTTCCAGAAAACGCGTCACCGTCTCGCAGCAGCGCGCACTTTGATTTCGCGCCGCGCTGCTGCCAGAAGCCTCCCCGTGCCGGACCCCCGGGTGCCTGGCACGGAGAGCATCGGCGAACAGGCTGCCTGAAATCGCGCAGCCACACCCCGCCCACCTGCCGGGCGCGTAGCCGAAAACTCTTGTACAGGAACAGAAAGGGCTTCCATGCTCGACGGAACAACCAAAGCGGGACTGTGCTCGTCCATCGTCACCAAAGTCGGTGCCACCGCCGTGGCGGTGCTCTTGTCTACAGGGATCGCTTCGGCGAGCGTGCCCGTCCCTCAAACACCGTCGACACCGCCAGGGGAACCGACCTACACGGAAACGAGTTACCCCACCGACCACGGCCCCCAAGCCATGACCGTCTACCGTCCCGCCGGCCCTGTGGCATCGCATGGCCCTGCGATCGTGATGGTCCACGGGGGTGCATGGGTGCGCGGCTCTCGCGCCCTGCTCGACGACCAAGCGCGGCAGGCCGCTGCCGCTGGTTTCGTCGTCTTCAATGTCGACTACGAGTTGTCGGCTCCGCGGAATCCCCGTCAGGTCGAGGACGTGAAGTCGGCCATCGACCACATCCACGCACACGCGGATGCCTTCGGAATTGACGCAGATCGGATCGGCGGCTTGGGAACCTCGGCCGGGGCGCATCTACTCATGCAGGCAGTCACCGCGGGGCAGGCTCCGCTCAAGGCAGTCGTGGGCTGGTCTGGACCCTACGATCTCACCGGCCAGGGGAGCGCCCCGAACACAGCACTCGCACTCGGCGCAGCGGAGATCTATCTGGGATGCCTCCCTCATATCAACCTGTGCAACGATTTGGCCACCGAAGCCTCACCGATCACTCACGTCGCACCGGGGCAGGCGTCCACACTTTTGTTGAACTCCTCCAACGAACTGATCCCGCTCGATCAGATGACCAGATTCGCAGACCGCCTGCGGTCGGTAGGGACCCTCGTCGAGACACGAGAGCTTCCAGGGTCCCGGCACGCGGTCGCATATTCTGCCGAGGCCATCGGTCCCACGCTGGAATTCCTTGCACTCCACCTGTGATTCGTCGGAGCACAGGTGAGCATGGGCTCGGAACATAGACCGGCAGTTGCGATGCCGGCCGGCGACGGTGACATCGACTACTGCCGCAGCATCGCGACTGGATGGAACCGACGAGGAATCGATATGTCACGGCTGGAGGCAATTCCGGCTGCGGGAGGTGTCAGGGTCTTCGATGAGGGAGACCCGGCGATGGTCTGCAGCCGGAATTGTCGCTGTCCGTTGACCTGAACTCGAACTCGGAGAAAATGTCGTCAAACCCGCGGCCCGCGGAAATACTTCGCAACATGAACCAGCCGCGCACCGCAATCGCGGCCCTCGGCCGAGCAGAGCGGCCTGAACGCCAGGTCCGTCATGCGATGCGAACTGTGGCCGAACCGATGGTGTCCAGGGGGCATGCGCGAAAGCGATGAGCGGGACGTCGCTTATCGAGCGGGGGTGAGGTGGCTCGATTTCGCGGCAGCAACTGATGCAGCCACCGCTTGCCCCGCACCCGCGCCGGCCCCTCGACGGATCTACCGACGAAAGCAACGCGTCCCCGAGACCGACAGCGATTCGACTATGCGCCGCCTCGCGAGCCTGCCTTCAGGAACTGGTGCCAGCACGTACACGTGGATCCCGTCCTCCACCACGTGGACAGTGATGGGGTTCCCCTCCTTGGTCGCCAGGTCGCGTAGGCGCACTACATCGGGGTAGACAATGTCGTGCGTACCCACGAACACCTCGATCGGAGGCAGGTTGTGCAACGGGCCGTTAATCGGACTCAACTCGGCTGATTCGAGTGCTGTGCCGTTCGCCCATGCGCGAGCGAAGTCCGCCAACGGTGTTCGATTGAGCCAAGGGTCCTTGTGTTCCATCGCGGCTATGTCCGGGTTGGACAGCGTGACGTCCAACCACGGTGACAGCAGAAGGAGGCGGGCCGGCTGGGCGAGACCGGACTCGGGCAAGGATTGCGCTACTGCCAGCGCTAAACCTCCCCCTGCCGAATCGCCTATGACAGTAATTCGTGTCGCGTCGAATTCGCTGAGGAGATCACGGTATACGGATGTCAGGAACTTTGCGCCGGCGTGGTGATCGTGTGTGGGCGCCAGCCCATAGATGGGCACCTCGACTCGGCAGCCCGAGTCGACCAGCTCCCCGATGAACGACCAGTGAGGGGCGAGTATTTCGTTGACGTACGAGCCTCCGTGGACGTAGACCACAGCCTGAGTCGAATGTGTCGTCCGCGGTTCGAGGCTGTAGCAATCGAAACCATGGACCGTGCGCCTCGTCACTCGGAATCGTGTGTGGAAGCGACGGGGAGGAGCGGGATCGCCTTTCGGTGCAGCGAGATGCTTGAGTGCGTCCGCAGAGGTCGTCAACTTCGGTTTGCGTCGGTGTCGAAGGTAGATCGACAACAATGTCATTCTCGTGCTTGCCATCTCGGTCTACTCTCCATTATCGGCAGTACTGTGCGGAATCCGTTTGTCTCGGATCGGAGACGCGTCCCCGTAGGCCGCTCGCCCTCGCAGCGACCCGTGCCTTGCAGCGTTGGCGCTCTCCTCGGCCGGGGCGAGACACAGAAACTGGCCTTCAAGGTGTTCGAGGATCAGCTGGGAAACTCTCTAATCTTGCTGCGCGAGTATCTGTAGACGGCGAGCGGCTAGTTCGGCGTACACAGCGGCACCGTCGGCGAGTACCGCATCGTCGAAAACGGCGTTCGCAGAGTGGTTGTTGGGCGCGGTTGACCAGTCGCGATCGCTCGGGGTAGCCCCGAGGCCGATGAACGCTCCCGGAACGACGTCGAGTACTCGCGAGAAGTCCTCCGAGCCGGCAGCCGGTGTCGGAGCCCAACCCACTCTTTCCTCACCGAGTACCTCTCCCACGGTCTGAACGGCGAATTCAGCCTCGGTTGCATCGTTGACTGTGACCGGGTAGCACTCCTGATAGTCGACCTCGACATCAACGCCATGTGCGGCGGCCACTCCGCGACAGACTTGATCGAATCCGTCTTTGATCGCGCTGCGGGTGGATGCGGAGAAAGTGCGCACAGTGGCCTCGAAGACTGCTGCTTCGGGGATCACGTTGTGTTGGGTGCCCGCGTGGAACGCTCCAACGGTGACGACGACTGGGTCGAAGACGTCGTATGTCCGAGTGATGTGCATCTGTAACGAGGTGATCATTTCGCAAGCTGCAGCGATGGGATCTTTGGCCCGGTGCGGTGACGATCCGTGTCCGCCCGCTCCGGTGACGGTGACGGTGACGGTGTCAGAGGCAGCCAGGAAGGGGCCACGTCGTGTCAAGAAGGTGCCGGCGGGAAAACCCGAGGACATCACATGCAGACCGTATGCGGTATCAACGCGAGTCCCTGCGATGTCGAGGACTCCCTCGGTGATCATCGCGGCCGCGCCGTCGTAGCCTTCCTCGCCGGGCTGAAACATGAAGACCACATCGCCCGCGAGGTGTTCTCGACGAGCGCTGAGCAAATGTGCTGCACCGGTAAGCATGCTGGTGTGCAAGTCGTGACCGCACGCATGCATTTTTCCGTCGAACCGGGACCTGTATTCGAGGTTCGTGAGCTCGTGCACAGGTAAGGCGTCCATGTCTGCACGTAGCAGGACGGTGCTACCGGGACGTGCACCGCGTAGGACGGCGGTCACTGACGACAACTGTGTTCCTCGAGTGATCTCGAGCGGGAGGCCTTGCAGAGCCCCGAGAACTTTCTCCTGGGTGCGAGGCAGGTCAAGGCCGATCTCGGGCTCTGCGTGAAGACGGTGTCGTAGGGAGATGAGCTCGTCGGACATGGTTCGAGCGTCGTCGACCAAGGATGTGGTGCTGAATGTTGCGCTCATGGTTGGACCTCATCGCGGATGGGGCGGGCAAGGGCGGTGAAACCGGGAACTCGGGTGGCGACGAATGTTCCGCCGAGCCCGATCGCCGCCGCGGCAGCGACATAGTAGGGAATAAGAGCGGAGTGCCCGCGGATCGCCAGTGCTTCGGCGAGTAACGGAAAGGTTCCGCCGAACACGGAAACTGCCACCGCACCGACGATTCCCGCGCCAACGGCCCGCACGGCGACGGGGAACAACAGCCCGCTCAGCAGATTGGCGAGAGCTATTTGCGGTGCGACAAGGATTCCGAGGATTACGGCGACCATTGCAAACGGCAGGGAACCGGAAGACATGCCGTACAAGAGTGGAACTGCGGCGACGGTCAACATGAGCGCGCCACCGCGCATCACCGGGATCAAGCCGATGCGGTCGGCCAGTAGCCCCGACAACAACATTGCCGCGAGTGTGGTGACAAAAACAACCGGCATGAACGACGACGCACCGGCTTTACTTGCCGCTCCGATGTGATCGGCGAAGACGGGGAGGTACACCAGTGAGAAGTAGAACGAGACCGTGCTGCCGACGACGATGAGGAACAACGCCGCACATGCGAACGGGTGCTGGGTGAACACCGTGCGGACGGGAGGTCTCTGGGTTCCGTGCGCTTCGAGTTCTTCTTCGAATTGTTCACTCTCCGGGGCGCTTTTGCGAACCCAGATCGCTGCGAGACCGATGAGAGCGGCGGCGACGAACCCCCAGCGCCATCCACCCTCTGCCAGGCCTTCTTCACCCAGAGTGGCGTTCAGTACCGCCACAGTGGCGAACGACATCAGTGATCCGATGATGACCCCGGCATAGGAGATGCCGCTGAAGAGCGAACGCCTGCGCGGCGGTGCTGTTTCGGTGATGTACGCCGCAACGGTGGGAGCTTCGCCGCCGTAGGCCAACCCCTGGATCAAGCGGGCAACTACCACCAGGACTGCCGACCACGCTCCGATCATGGCGTGGGACGGGACTACAGCGAGGAGCAAACTTGCACCGGCAATCACCGAGATGCACAGCATGAGTCCGAATCGGCGACCTCTGCGATCGGCGAGGCGCCCGACGAGAACACTCCCGATCGGGCGGGCCAGGAAGCCTACGGCGAATCCGCCGTAGGCCATCAGGGTCGCGGTCGTGCCGACACCGGGAAACAGTTGATCGGCGAAGAAGGGCGCGAGCACTGCGTACATGCTCCAGTCGTACGACTCGACCACGGAACCGACTGTCGCCGCGCTGAGTGCTCGCCGACTCGTTCGTGCCTTACTCGGCTGGTGTCCTCGCCGACCGGACGGCACCGCTGCTGGTGGAACTGTCGCCGTTATGTGCCCGTCGGGAAGCGGCATCTGAGGTCCCTTCGTGGAATGTGGAACTGATGAGATGCGACACTAGGGATCGGAAACATAAGATCCGCCAATATGCGAGAAATGGAAAGAACCAAGGAGTTCAAAACCTCATATGGAAAGTCTGAGTGAGAACGAGATGCGGGTGCTCAATGCTGTTCAGTTGGCGCCGCGTGCTTCGTGGGCCCAACTGGGACAAGCACTCGACCTCGATGCCGCAACTGTGGCCAGGCGGTGGTCCAGACTGGTTTCAGCCGGCTCTGCGTGGCTTTCGGCCTATCCCGGGCCCGGGGCGGGACACCGTCTCAATGTCTCGTTCATCGAGGTGAACTGCGTCACGAACAAGGTATTGAGCGTCGCTGAGGCTTTGGCGACGGATCCTCGCGTTGTCACAATCGAGCACGTCACCGGCTCTCGCGATCTCGTGCTCACCGTCGCGACTGCCGGTCTCGAAGCCTTGTCGGAGTTCTTGCTGCACGGCATCTCGCAGATCGCGGGCGTATCGTCCACCCAGACACAGCCCGGTACCCGCATCTTTGTCGAAGGCGGTGACTGGCAGCTCCGCTCCCTTGACATCGGCGAACAGGGCCGTATAGAACGCAACCGACCCAGGACAACCGATGCCCCGGCACTCGTCTCGGACCGTAGCTATCGCGAACTGCTGGGACTACTCGCCGAAGACGCACGGATGGGCGTCAGTGAACTAGCCGACAGGCTCGGCGTCAGCCGCCCGACTGCTCGCCGCAGAATCGAAGGAGTACTGGCCCGCCGCGAGATCGTCGTGCGCTGTGACGTCCCACATGGCCTCACACGATGGCCGGTATCGGCCACACTCTGGGCAGACGTACCGCCCGAACAGCACGCCGATGTAGCGCGAACATTGTCAGACCTTCCCGAGACCCGACTGACCGTCGGTCTGACCGGCGGCGCGGCCAACCTCATGATCTCACTGTGGATGAGAGGACTTGAAGACTTGCAACGACTCGAAACGATTCTCGCTGAACGAGTTCCAGGGATACGAATCGTAGAGCGCGCAGTGGCCCTCCGGCACATCAAGCGTGTGGGCGCACTGCTCGGCCCCCACGGTCGGGCAATCGGTCATGTCCCGGTCGACCCATGGTTCGGCGTGCTCGACCCTCTCTGAGCCGTTCAGCCAAACCCGGGCGGCGGCCCGGGGGGCCTGCAAGGAGATCACAGACACACGTCGGCGATTCGGCCAGCGGCGGCGGGAACTGGTCGAGACAGCGAGTTGCGTCAGCGCTCCATCGTGACCGACGACCGACCCTCGATGCCGTGTAGCGAAAGAATCAAAATGAGGTCGACTCTCTTCCACAGTGGTCCGAGGCCGACTGTGGAAACGAAAAGCAAGACGAAGAACGGAATACCAATCCTCGAAAATGCAAACCAGAGTGATCCGGCAAAGGCAAAGGATGACGCGGCACAACCGCCGCAGGTGTACTCCGGGCGCGCAACTCACCGGTGCCACGTCGGCGATCGCGGATAGAAATTTACAGATGGACCTCCGGCGCTGTGGTTCTGCATGTCACACCAGGTCAGGCCCGATCGGCGTACCGGTCACGCAGTTCGAGCGCTCAGAAGGTGAACCAACTCGAACAGACACATTCCGATCATGACAACAGAGACCGCGATCGGCAGGCGCGCATCCGGGAGATTGCCTCGACGCACCCGCCCCTGCGCTTGAGGTGTTCCGAGCGCATACGTCATGTGCCGATACCTGTTGTGAGATAAGAGAATAAGTACCAGTACCGGACCCAGGGCTGCTGCCGTCACCCCAGCGGCAACCCATGAAAGATGAGGAGTGGTGATGCGCGAAATGGCGAGCGCGCACGCCAATATTGCCGCTGCAGTGCGTTGCCACGAGAGGGCAGTGCGCTCGACTTGCGCGCCATGATCCCCAGAGAGATTCACGGGATGCGCCCCGCGATGGCCAAAGCCAGCAAGAGCACCGCAATTCCTCCCACAATGACTGTCACCGCGACAGCGGTCAGTGGGGCGGCGAGAGGCAGCATTCGCCTGAGCGCTCGTTCATTCCTCCACCACCTGAGCACGCCTCCCACGGCGCACAACAGTCCCAAGCTCACCGAACCGAGTGCGAGCAACGAGCTGTGCCCTGCGGTAACGATGTCGTCAAGGGCATCGAGCGCCACACCGAGAGCGAGAAAAGCCAACGAGGTGCGGATCCACGCGAGAAGAGTGCGCTCGTTGGCGAGACTGAAGCGCGGATCGGGCTCGCTTCCAACGGAATAGAGTTTCGTCGGCCAGCGACGATCGGTATCGTCGGGGTCTGAGGTCATGCCAGCTTCCTTGCGCGTACGACGTCGATTCACGACTGAGTTGATTCAATTGATGCAATATGTGCGCCCACCCGAGATCGAGGGGTTGATGGTCTTCATGGCCGTGAGATCGGCGCCCGAAGCCTGAAAGATCGGCGAGAAACCCTGCGCGAGGAGCTCCAACGAACAGCAAAACCCAGGACTAGGGGCGCGCCTTCTGTACAGGCGAATCGACCGAATCGCCTTGCCCTCGGTAGGGAACCGAGCTGACCGTGCCCTTCGCTTCTCTCTCGAACTTCGCGAGAGAGAGTTGGAGCCACGCGATGTAACTCGCGGTTGCCATGTACCCGTGTTCGTGAGCAGTGGTGTGCAACTCGTGTACCCAGGACGCGTCGATTCCAGAGGCGGGCTCAAGCTTCATCTCCACGACGGCTTGCCAACCTGGGGATGTGGCCTGGGCGATGCGAAAATCCAACTCGGTGCGGATCAGTTCGATGGCGACGTCCGGGCCCAGTTGGCCCGCGAACAGAAGACGAAGTTTGAAATCTGGATCGGAGGGCCGTGGTGACGGTGTGTAGGGCGATCGCGCCCAGTCGAGTAGGGCCGTGTGCCCGGTGTCGGTGAGCCGATAGACCTTGGCATCGGGCTTGCCGTCTCGTAGGTCTACCTCGAATTCGACCCAGCCTTTGTCGATGAGTTTGGGCATCGTCCGATAGATGTGCGGCAGTTGGACTCCGTATCCGAGATACTGTCCGGGGCCGTCCATCCACTTACGGATGTCGTAGCCGGACAACGGACTCATCGCCAGCATTCCGAGGATGACGAATTCAAGGCGCATACGGTAACCCCCGCCAGCGGTGGTGCCTGGTCTCTGATCTAGATGCGTCATTGGCGCACCATCCGGAAACCGCAATTGCCCGTAGATGATTCAGGTGTATTCGCTGAGCGAGCGGCGAGCCTGTATCGGTTGCAGTAGCTGTGGTGGCACAGGTACGAACCGCCTCTGGTGACACGCGAGGTACCGTCTCGTGGGCCAAGGGGGTTCTGTCGGGGCGAACGGCGGTAGTACGAAGGTGAGAACCAGTCGGCGCACCATTCCCACACGTTGCCGGCGACTTCGAAAAGACCGAAATCGTTCGCAGGGAACGAGCGTACCGGCGCGGTTGTCAGGAACCCGTCGGAAAGCGTGTTGGATTCAGGGAATCGACCATGCCAGATATTGCATCGATCCTCGCCTGCCGGATTGAGCTCGTCACCCCAGGGATACCTCCTGCCCTTCTGTCCGCCGCGTGCTGAGAACTCCCATTCGGCCTCCGTTGGCAGCCTCCCACCAGCCCAGGAGCAGTAGGCAGCGGCATCGTGCCACGAGACGTGCACGACAGGATGGTCCCCGAGGCCGCCCTCCGCCCAGTGAGAACGGCTCCCGCCGGGATGAGCCCAGTCCGCCCCGCGAACATCAATCCACCACGGAGCCCCCGGAGATCTACCGAGCATGTCGGACACGGGTGCGTTCACTGCCAGATGAAAAACGGCTGAGGACCCGAAATGCTCAGCGTCGGTGACGAAACCGGTATCCGACACGAATTCCGCGAACTCGGTGTTTGTCACCGTCGTCGCTGTTATCGCAAAGGGCGCGACTTCAACGCGGTGCACAGGCCGTTCGCCGTCGGTGCGATATCCCTCATCGAACGGATCTCCCATGAGAAATTCGCCACCAGTAAGTTCGACGTACTCGCGTGCGTCATGCGCGTCTTCACGGGCCTGACGCTGCTCGGGCTGGGCTCCCAATCGAATTTCGCTGCTGGTCGTATCGGAGCGATGCGGCGATGTACGGCTCGGCGAGCAACAGTGTTCCATGAGTGAGGTTGTCCTCTCGCGATATGTACCTAAATCATATCGTAGTCACTTGCAACCCTGTTCAAACTCGTTCGTCTATCCACTCATGGATACTAAAGCACATAATGGTCAGCTGGGGCTTGTCTTCTAACTGTCCATGAATGTGACCGCTTTGCCGAGGCCACCGAACTGTGCCGCGCGGCGTCTCCACGTCAGTGGTCGGAGGAAAGGGTCTGTGAGGTGCTATCGACTCGCTGTGAGTGCAGCTCCGGCGATTCCCGCGGTGTTGAGGAGGGTGGCGGGGACGACCTTCGTGCGGTTGGTCAGGTGCGGAATC
>NZ_JBFUJB010000034.1:0-35801 GCF_056401575.1 Rhodococcus sp. P4_E4
AGTCACCGTCCTCAACGACGCCGACGCCGCCGGAATTGCCGAGGACTCGTTCGGCGCGGGCAAGGACACCTCCGGCGTCGTGATCCTCTTGACCTTCGGCACCGGAATCGGATCTGCCGTGTTGCACAACGGAGTTCTGTTGCCCAACACCGAGTTCGGCCACCTCGAGGTCGACGGCAAGGAAGCCGAGCATCGAGCGGCGTCGTCGGTGAAGGAAAAAAAGGACTGGAGCTACAAGGAGTGGGCGGTCGAGGTCTCCCGAGTTCTGACCACCTTCGAGAACCTGCTGTGGCCTGATCTCTTCATCGCCGGAGGCGGAATCAGCCGCAAGCACGAGAAGTGGATTCCGCACCTGACCAACCGCACGAAGGTCGTCCCCGCCACCCTCCTCAACACCGCGGGAATCGCCGGAGCTGCGCTCGCGTCGGTCGGACTGACCAGGCCGGCCCCCGTCGCCGGATGAGAAAACCTGCACGTGAAAAGCGGAAAATCTACCTGTTACGGCCCGCCGTGACGTAAGAGTTTCCTGAGAGTCGTTACAATGGTGAAGTCCGGCTGCGCGCCGGCCAACAACCATTGACCTCTCCGCCGGATCACCACTCTGGCGTGACGCCGCACGACACCGTCACGAAAGGGCGTACGTGGCAGCCACCGATACACGTCAGACTGCTGATTCTCCATCAGAGTCAGAGCCACAATCTCCAGCCGTGGAGGCGGCCACCGTCACCGCTCCGGCAGCCAAGAAGGCTCCGGCGAAAAAGGCTCCCGCCAAGAAGGCAGCAGCAAAGAAGGCTCCGGCCAAGAAAGCTCCGGCCAAGAAGGCAGCAGCTAAGAAGGCCAGCCCCAAGAAGGCCGGCGATCCTGATGCCGAAGACGGCGATGTCGAGTTGGAAGACATCGACATCACGGACGGCGACCTTGCCGAGGTCGAGTCCGATGTCGTCGAGGTCGTAGCAGTCGGCGAAGACGAAGAGACCGCTGCAGAGCCGTCCGAGAAGGACAAGGCTTCCGGCGACTTCGTCTGGGACGAGGAAGAGTCCGAGGCCCTTCGCCAGGCACGCAAGGACGCCGAACTGACGGCGTCCGCCGACTCGGTTCGCGCTTACCTCAAGCAGATCGGCAAGGTCGCACTCCTCAACGCCGAAGAGGAAGTCGAACTGGCCAAGCGCATCGAGGCCGGCCTCTACGCCGTGCAGATCATGCAGGATCTTGCTGACAAGGGCGAGAAGTTGCCTGCGGCTCAGCGACGCGACATGAGCTGGATCTGCCGCGACGGCAACCGCGCCAAGAACCACCTCCTCGAGGCCAACCTCCGCCTGGTCGTCTCGCTGGCCAAGCGCTACACGGGCCGCGGCATGGCGTTCCTGGACCTCATCCAGGAAGGCAACCTCGGTCTGATCCGTGCAGTCGAGAAGTTCGACTACACCAAGGGTTACAAGTTCTCGACCTACGCCACGTGGTGGATCCGTCAGGCCATCACCCGCGCAATGGCCGACCAGGCTCGCACCATCCGCATCCCGGTGCACATGGTCGAGGTCATCAACAAGCTCGGCCGTATCCAGCGTGAGCTGCTCCAGGACCTGGGCCGTGAGCCCACGCCGGAAGAGCTTGCCAAGGAAATGGACATCACGCCGGAGAAGGTGCTGGAAATCCAGCAGTACGCGCGTGAGCCGATCTCTCTCGACCAGACCATCGGCGACGAGGGCGACAGCCAACTCGGTGACTTCATCGAGGACTCCGAAGCTGTTGTCGCAGTCGACGCCGTCTCGTTCACTTTGCTGCAGGATCAGCTGCAGTCGGTACTCGAGACGCTGTCCGAGCGCGAAGCCGGCGTGGTTCGCCTGCGCTTCGGCCTCACCGACGGCCAGCCGAGGACTTTAGACGAAATCGGACAGGTCTACGGCGTCACGCGTGAGCGTATCCGTCAGATCGAATCGAAGACGATGTCGAAGCTGCGCCACCCGTCGCGTTCGCAGGTTCTGCGCGACTACCTCGACTAGTCACACCAGCTACGCGAAGAAGAGCCGCTCTCCGGATTTCCGGAGAGCGGCTCTTTGCCGTACACCCGATCCACCGTGGCGAAAGACGTGTCCAGCCACGACTGTTCGACGCCGTCGATGAACGCACTCCCGGTGCGAGGTCCGGTGAGGTACTGGTTGCTGAGCATGTAGTCGGCGTTCACGTCGGCGCGGCTCACGCCGAGGAGGGTCAGTAGAACCGCAGTCATCCAGCCGGTACGGTCCTTGCCCGCCGAGCAGTGGTAGAGGACTGCACCCTCGGTGTTCGCGACGTTCACCAGAGCATCGTGGAATGCGCGGCTCGCCCCCGGATCGGTCGCCATCAACGCGTACATCGTGGGCATGTCCACCAGAGCCGGGAGGTTGGCGGGGTTGGTTCCGATGACGTCGAACCAGTTGGTTCGTGCCCCGTTCGGAATGCGGTCCTGCGAGAGCGTCCGTTCGACGACCGTGCGGAAGTCGTCCACCGATTCCACTCCGCGTTCGCTCAACGACGCGAGATCCGACGGCGTCAGCTTGTCGAGGGCATTCGAGCGAAACACCTTCCCCCACCGAACGGTCCGCCCCTCCTCGGTGACGTAACCGCCGATGTCACGCGCGTTCGACGCACCCTCGAGATGCAGCGATCGGTCTGCGGCAACCTGCGCAGCTGCAGGTCCGGCTTGTTCGAGCGCGGGTATTCCCCCGGCGAGCGCCGGCACCGGACCGCACGAGAGGATCACCGCGCACAGGACTGTCGCGGCGGGACGGGCGATTCTGTTCGACATCCGGACAGAATAGGGCCGCAATCAGGACTTCGTACGAACCTTGATGTACAACGAGGCAACCGGTTCGATAACTCTTGCCGCCACTGGACCGATGACCGCCATCAGGAGCACGTAAGCCGTTGCCAATGCCGCCAGTTCGGCGTCGACCGCACCCGCGGACACCGCCAGCCCGGCGATGATGATGGAGAACTCACCGCGGGCGATCAGGGCGGCACCGGCGCGCGCTTGACCCATTCGCGCGACACCCTGACGTCTGGCCGCCCAGGCGCCGGTGATCAGCTTCGTGATCGCGGTGACTACGGCCAGGATCGCAGCCCACCCGAGGACGGGCGGAATGGAACTGGGATCGGTGTTGAGACCGAAGACCACGAAGAACATTGCAGCGAACAGATCTCGAAGGGGCTCGAGCACGCGACTGGCATTGTGCGCCGTCGACCCCGAGATCGCGATCCCGAGGAGGAACGCGCCCACAGCCGCCGACACCTGCATCGCCGAACTGATGCCGGCAACCAACAGTGCGGCACCGAGCAGCTTGAGCAGGAGCGTCTCGCTGTCGGGACTGTCCAGGAGCGCGGAGACGTACCGCCCGTATCGCAGGGCCACAACAAGAACCACGGTGATGACCAACAACGAGATCCCGACCGCTTCGAGCCCGCCCATGAAGCTGACGCCCGCAAGCATCGCGGTCAGAATCGGCAGATACAGCGCCATCGCCAGGTCTTCGAACACCAGAATCGACAGCACGACCGGTGTTTCGCGGTTACCGAGGCGCCCCAGGTCGCTGAGCACCTTGGCGATGATTCCCGAAGACGAGATGTAGGTGACGCCGGCCATGACCGTCGCCCCCACGACGCCCCAGCCGAGAATCAAGCCGACCACCGCGCCGGGAGTCGCGTTGAGGACGATGTCGACGATGCCCGCTACGCGTGAGCGTTTGAGACCGGTCACGAGCTCGGCCGCGGTGTATTCGAGCCCCAACAGCAACAAGAGCAGGACGATCCCGATCTCACTTGCCAGATGGGAGAACTCGCCGATGTCTCCGAGTTGGATGAAACCGCCCTGTCCGAAGCACAGGCCGCCGATCAGGTAGAACGGGATCGGCGACATCCCCACGCGAGCAGCGAGCCGTCCGAGCAGTCCGAGCGCGAAGAAGACCGCGCCGAGTTCGATCAGTGCGAGGGTGGTTGTGTCCACGCGCCAGTCAGCCGTTGGCCAAGATTTTTGCCGCTGCGGCCAAACCGTCCGGCGTTCCGACTGCTACGAGAAGATCTCCCCCGGTGAAGGTGAAGTCGGGGTTCGGGGACGGGCTGACCTGTCCGGCACGCATGACGGCGACGATGGAGACTCCGGTACGCGTGCGCATGCCGGTGTCCCCGAGGGTCTGCCCGTCGTAGCGCGAACCGTCCTTGATGTAGAGCTGTTTGGTTCGAATGCCCGGAAGGTCACGGTGCTCTTCTTCGAGCTGCGCAACGAGCTGTGGGGCACCCAGGAGATTGCTGAGCGCTGCCGCTTCCTCGGTGGTCAGAGGCAGCGAGGCAGCACACGCGTCAGGGTCGTCTGCCTTGGACACGATGAGGTCGGTATGACCGTCCCGATGGGTGACGACACCCACGCGACGACCGGAAGACAGAACAAAATCCTTGCGCGTCCCGATCCCCGGTAGTGGGGTGACTTCTACGTTCATATACCAACGGTAGCGCCGATCGGCGACCTGCATCGCGTGAGGGCCACAATCCGCCGGGAGCACTTCGCGGCGAGCGAACCGGCGACCTACCGAACCGGCGAAAACACGCCGTTCTCGTCCGGAAGATACTCGACGACAGCGGTGACGGCTGCGACCGGAATCGGGGCGTACAGATGCGGGAATCGCATCGATTCCGGGTCAGAAGGGACACCCGGTTCGTACTTGACCTGACCACCGAGCAGGGCCGGATCGATGGCGAGAAGGACTATGTCTTCGCGGCCGGCGAAGATCCGATTCGCCGGGAGATGAACTTGCGCCGGAGTCGACATGTGAACAAATCCCTCCGCCTCGAATCCGTCGGGGATACGTTCGCCGTGCTGTTGTGCCCGCGCCCATTCCTCGCGCGTGCACATGTGGAGCAACTCGACGCTCTCGTCGACAAGTGGTTCGTGTCCCGGGTTCATCCGCCCAGAATATCGGGCTGAGGTCGGCGATTCGAATCAGCTGTCAGCGAACAATCTTCACCCGAGAATGCCTGCCCAGCGCATTTCCAGTGAGACACAACACTAAGAAACGCCTTCGGGAACAACCCGTAAACCCCAAACGTCTGTAAGAGTGGATCTACCGCGCCATTCCGACGCGGCGGACCAGGCCCCAGGCACGCGGCCCGAATGCCGCAAAGCCAGTACGGAGGAGTCATGCCCGGAACACTGACCAGCCCACAGTTGACCGCTGCCGACCGGTGCGACCGGTGCGGTGCCGGAGCACGCGTACGCGCCGTGCTTCCCACCGGCGGCGAGCTTCTCTTCTGCGGACACCACGCAACCGAACACGCGGATCGACTTCGCGAGATGAATGCCGTCGTCTCCGAAAGCGAACCCGCAATCTGACCTGTCAGCCGGGGGTGGCCTCTTCACGAGGCGCGCCATGAACGCCAGAACGGGCGATCACATTCACTGTGATCGCCCGTTCTGCCGTTCCGGGGCCGCAAGCACGCGAAGCGTACGGGACCAGTATCGGCTGCTACCAGCTGCGTAGGATCGCGATGCGCTCGGTCAGCTGATCGACAGTCGCGATGGCCGTCGGCGGGCCTCCGCACACTCGGCGAAGTTCCGCGTGAATGATGCCGTGTGGTTTGCCGGTGCGGTGAACGTTCATCGCCACCAACCCGTTCAGCTCCTTGCGGAGCGCTCCGAGCTGATCTGCCGTGGCCGCTCGATCGGATACCACTGCCGCCGGGGGTTGCGGTGCGGCGGCCTTGGCCGAGTTGGCCTCGACCTGTGTCTGCTGGCGTTGACGCAGCAATGCCCGCATCTGATCGGCGTCGAGTAGGCCTGGCAGACCGAGGTAGTCGGCTTCCTCGTCACTTCCGGCGAATGTCGCGGTACCGAAGGACGATCCGTCGTAGATCACCTGGTCGAGTTCGGCATCGGCGCCCAGGGACGTGAACGCCTTCTCCTCCTCGCCCAGCTCGTCCTTCTGCTTGTTCGCATCGGCGAGCAGGTCGTCTTCGAGGCCGTCCTTCTCACGATGCGGCTTGCCGAGCACGTGGTCACGCTGAGCCTCGAGCTGTGCAGCAAGGTCGAGAAGCACCGGCACCGACGGCAGGAAGACGCTGGCAGTTTCGCCCTTACGACGCGAACGCACGAAGCGCCCGATCGCCTGAGCGAAGTACAGCGGGGTCGACGCGCTGGTCGCGTACACACCGACCGCCAGACGGGGAACGTCGACGCCCTCGGACACCATGCGCACCGCGACCATCCATTTCTGGTCGCTCGCACCGAATTCGGCGATTCGCTTGGACGCGGTGGGGTCGTCGGACAGCACGACGGCCGGCTGTTCGCCGGTGATCGCTGTCAACGCCTTCGCGTACTCGCGGGCCACTGTCTGATCCGTCGCGATGACAAGTCCGCCCGCATCGGGCATACCCGTACTGCGCAGCTGCGCCA
Source organism: Rhodococcus sp. P4_E4 (assembly GCF_056401575.1). Classification (NCBI taxonomy): domain Bacteria; kingdom Bacillati; phylum Actinomycetota; class Actinomycetes; order Mycobacteriales; family Nocardiaceae; genus Rhodococcus; species Rhodococcus sp. P4_E4. The sequence continues at coordinate 6,419 of NZ_JBFUJB010000034.1, forward strand.
AACGGGTGTCTGCTGCTTGCAGCACGGCAGGAATCCAGTCGCCGGCAGGGTCCAAGGCCGTACGCCATGCCCGAGTCGTCTGCTCGGCGCTCAGCGGCTCGCCGAGCCGAGCGGTGAATTCCTCGCCGGCGTTGTTTCGCCACCGTGCCTCGCCCGAGTAGGCGAGAAACACGACGGGGCGAACCACGCCGTCCTTGAGGGCATCCGAATATCCGTAGGAGTGATCGGCTTTCGAGCGGAGCAGACCTTCCTTGTCCGGCTCGTACTCGACAAAAGGAATGGCACTGTCGTCACTGCGGAACGGAGTTCCGGTCAGTGCGAGACGCCTGGTCGCGTCGCCGAACGCCTCACGAATGGCGTCGCCCCAGCTCTTGGCGTCGCCGCCGTGGTGGATCTCGTCGAGGATGACCAGCGTCTTGCGGCCCTCGGTGCGCACACGGTGCTTCGACGGGTGCGAGGCAACCTGGGCGTAGGTCAGCACGACGCCGTGATAGTCACTCGAGGTCTGGCCGGTCGAGTTGGAGAACCGCGAGTCCAATGCCAGGCCGGATCGCTGAGCGGACTCCGCCCACTGGTGCTTGAGGTGCTCGGTCGGCGCCACGACGGTTATCTGGTCGACCGTCCGGTCACGGAGCAATTCCGAAGCTACCCGCAGAGCGAAGGTGGTCTTACCTGCTCCCGGCGTTGCAACCGCCAGAAAGTCACGCGGACTGCTGGAAAGGTACTTGGTCAGTGCACGGCGCTGCCATGCACGAAGGGAACCGGTAGGGGCGCCAGGTTGGGTTCCCGCGGATTGAGCTCCGGCGGGTTCGGGCGAATTGCCGAACCCGGCTGCCACGGTCTCAGACGTCATAGGCCGCGCCTCCACTGGAATCGCACTGTTGTCTCGCGCTCCTCGAATTTTCATCAATGTCCGGCGACGAGCCTAGCCGCCGCCACCGACGAAAGCCGCACTCGAAGCGCGTACTCATGGCCGTTCTCACTCCGGCCGGCGAGGTTTCGCTGCTCTCGCATCCTGCCGACCTGCACGCGAATTGTCTCAGAAATGTGCGACACGTCGGCGCCATGGTTGGGCAACCGGGTGTGTCGTCAGGGATGCTGGAGACATCATGAGTGAAGCGCGAGGCGAGAAGTCGAGCGGAAGTGATCTGCACCACCGCAGATGGCATCCGCTACGCCGCACCGGGCAGTTGATCGGTCGCACACTGAGCAAGGCCTGGGACGATTCCATCTTCGGAAAGGCGGCTACGGCCGCGTTCTGGCAAACGCTGTCACTGGCTCCCCTGCTTCTGGGCCTTCTCGGAATGATCGGCTACATCGGTGGGTGGTTCGGACCCAACACCGTCGAGATCATCGAATCCAAGATTGTCACGTTCAGCGGAACGATCTTCAGCGAAAGCGTCGTCGACCAGATCATCCGCCCGACGGTGACGGACGTCCTTCAGCGCGGACGACCGGAGATCATCTCGGTGGGCTTCCTGCTCTCCCTGTGGGCGGGATCGTCGGCGATCAGTACGTTCGTCGACTCGATCGTGGAAGCACACGGTCAGCAGGATGCGCGCAATCCCATCTGGCAGCGCATCTTCGCCCTGCTGCTCTACGTGATGTTCCTGGTGATGGCGGTGTTCATCCTGCCGCTGGTAGCTCTCGGGCCGACGCTCGTCGGGCGAGCACTGCCGGCCTCCTGGTACGTGGTCGGCTCGAATCTGGTCGACACGTTCTACTACCCCGCTGTCGGTCTGCTGGTGATCATCGGCCTCACGACGCTCTACAAAGTCGCTCTACCGAAGTCGCTGCCGTGGCATCGGCTGCTCGCGGGCGCGCTGGTCGCCGGTGTGTTCTTCATGGCCGCCAGTACCGGATTGCGCTGGTACCTGGGATTTGTCACCAGCACCGGCTACACGTACGGCGCACTGACAACGCCGATCGCCTTTCTGCTCTTCACGTTCTTCCTCGGTTTTGCCGTCGTCCTCGGCGCCGAGTTCAACGCGACGGTTCAGGAGTTCTGGCCGGCTCGTGCCACTCGGATGGAGCAGATGCGAGAGTGGCTTGCGGCTCAGAACACCGACGACGAGACCGGTCCGGTCACCAACCTGACCTGGCACCTGGCCACCAGCCCGATCCGCATCTCGGGCGACAAAGCGGATCCGGCCACGGTCCCCTCGTACGGGCGGCCCCGCAGCAGACAAACGGAGTCGCGCCAGAACTCGTGCGTCGACCAAGATCCCTGCGATGAACCGCACGCAGACGCGAAGAGCCCGGCGGCCGACTGCATCGAGGCTGTCGATCCGCCGAGCTCCGGAAGTACTCCCGCGCGCGTGACCCGAGGTCAGTCGCCCTTACGGAGTCCTTCGTAAATCTTCTTGCAGTCCGGGCACACCGGCGATCCCGGCTTGGCGGACTTCGTCACGGGAAACACCTCGCCGCACAGCGCGACGACATGGGTTCCCATGACGGCGCTCTCGGCGATCTTGTTCTTCTTCACGTAGTGGAAGAACTTCGGGGTGTCGTCGTCGGTCGTTTCGTCGGTGGAGACGTCGGGACGTTCCTTGGTTTGAGTGCTCACCCCTCCAATAATGCCGTCTCCGTCACAGCGGTGCGACCCACGGGTCGTGTGCAATTGTCGGCCGAGAGTGGAACAGTGGAGTCATGGCACGAAATGGCGCGTTCGGCAGGTCCGACGAGGCCGGGACTCCCGATAATCCCGTACTGATCACCGAAGCGCAGAAGTCCGTCGAAGAACAGCACAAAGCCCGAGTGCGCAAGTACATGATCATCATGTCCTTCCGGTTCCCGGCGTTGATCCTCGCGGCGATCGCGTACGGCATCTGGGCCAACGCCTGGATCTCGATGCTAATCATCGGTGCATCCATTCCGCTTCCCTGGATCGCCGTCCTGATCGCCAACGACCGACCACCGCGCACCAAGGACGAACCGAGCCGATACGACGGACGAAAGAAGACCGCAGGCGAGATCGAATCCGCGACGCACCACACCATCGAAGGCTGACAAGTTCCGCCTGCGAGAATGACGGGGTGAGAAGCGAAACGCTCCTGTCCATCACCCCTGCGCTGCGTGAGGCCCTGCTTCGCAATCGATTCGACACGGGAACCATGCTCGAGGCATTGGGTCCCGAAGTTCACGCCGCTCTCGGCCGAAGTGAGCCGGTACCCGTGCGCCGCGCCACCCGAGAGCTCGGGGACCTGGGCGTTCTCATCAGACTGTTCCTTCTCGCCGATGATTGCCCGGCAGGCGACGTCGCCGCGGCGTTGACTCCGCTGACAATTGCGCAGTGCGTCGACGCCGGCCTGCTCGAAGGTGAGAACTTCGACAGTGAGAATCCGCTCGTGCGGGCCGCGGTCGATCTTCGCCCCATCGACGTCGGCGACGGCGACCGTTGGGTGATCTCGGATCTCGACGGCGGAATCCGTCCCAAGAAGGCCACGGCCGATCACGTGCTGGGAGTCGGACATGCGTCACTGTCCTTGCTGCAGGCCACGCCCACCGCGACGGTCGGCAGCGTGCTCGACCTCGGTACGGGATGCGGCATCCAAGCCCTGCACGCGAACACATACGCGGATTCGGTCACCGCAACCGACATCAATCAACGCGCCGTCGACCTCACGGCCGCAACCATGGCGCTCAACGGACTGGACGTCGAACTGCTTCAAGGGTCCTGGTTCGAACCCGTCGAGGGTCGAACCTTCGACCAGGTGGTCGCCAATCCCCCGTTTGTCGTCGGCGAGGCACGCGTCCATCACACGTACCGCGATTCCGGCCTCGATCTCGACGGTGCGAGCGAATTGATGATCTCGCGCTCGATCGACTATCTGAACCCCGGCGGCATGGCAGCACTGTTGGCCTCGTGGGTGCACATCGAAGGACAGGACTGGCGTTCGCGGATCGCGTCGTGGCTGCCGGCGCACGGCGTCGACGCCTGGGTGGTGCAGCGCGACGTGGCGGACCCAGCTCTGTACGTCGGCACGTGGCTCAAGGACGGCGGGCAGGATCCGCGAGATCCGGAATCGGCATCGCGAGCAAACGCCTGGCTGGATCACCTCGAAGAAGCCGATGTCGAGGGCGTCGGCTTCGGTTTCGTGTTCCTTCGCCGCACCGACTCCCCCACCGACCTGATGGCCGAGGACCTCATGCACGGCTTCTCGGACCCGCTCGGGGCCGAGGCGCTCACTTACTTCGACCGTCTTGCCTGGTTGCGTGAACACGACGTCCTCGAGGAGCGATTCGTCCTGGATCCGGACACGGCTCTCGAGCGCGTCTACCTCCCCGGCGACGAGGGATGGCAGCAAGTGGTCACGCGTGTGCACCGCGGCAACGGACCGCACTGGCAGCACGAGATCGACGGGCTCGGTGCTGCGCTGCTGGCCGGGCTCCGAGCGGACGGACTGGTGGTCGACGAACTGGTGGAACTTCTTGCCGCGGCGAACGGCGAAGACCCGGACCAGCTACGTGAGGCCGTCGTCACATTGCTGGTCTCGCTTGTCCGGCACGGGTTGGTGCTTCCCGTCACGAACTGAGTTCCCGGTGAGTTGCAGATTTTTGTGTTCTCAGCAACTTCTCAGGACGACTGGGAAATAACTGCAGGTCACGGCGTTTTAGCGGAAATCGGCGCGGGAACTTTCCCGGAACTCTCACACGTTGAACTGTGTGAGAGACCGCCGATAGGGAGGCAAGTCATGACAAGCCCCAGCACCACTACTCGCATTCGTCCGAGCGCCGCAGATCTGGACGCCCAGAGCCCGGCCGCAGACCTGGTCCGCGTCTACCTGAACGGGATCGGTCGTACTGCACTGCTGACAGCAGCAGACGAGGTCGAACTGGCGAAGCGAATCGAAGCGGGGCTGTACGCCAGCCACGTCCTTGCCACGGGAAAGCGCCTGACAGTCGCTAAGAAGAGGGATCTCGCAACGATCGTTCGCGAGGGACAGTCGGCGCGTAGCCACCTCCTGGAAGCGAACCTGCGACTCGTCGTGTCGCTGGCCAAGCGCTACACCGGCCGCGGAATGCCGCTCCTCGATCTCATTCAAGAAGGCAACCTCGGACTCATCCGTGCCATGGAGAAGTTCGACTACGCCAAGGGCTTCAAGTTCTCGACGTACGCCACCTGGTGGATCCGTCAGGCGATCACCCGCGGAATGGCTGATCAGAGCCGCACCATCCGGCTCCCAGTCCACCTCGTGGAGCAGGTCAACAAGCTCGCCCGCATCAAGCGTGAACTGCACCAGCAGCTCGGGCGCGAAGCGACGGACGACGAGTTGGCCGAAGAGTCGGGCATCCCGGCGCACAAGATCGCGGACCTGCTCGACCACAGTCGCGACCCGGTAAGCCTGGACATGCCAGTCGGCAACGACGAAGAAGCTCCCTTGGGCGACTTCATCGAAGATTCCGAGGCGACTTCGGCGGAGAACGCCGTCATCGCCGGTCTGCTGCACAGCGATGTGCGCAGCGTGCTCGGGACGCTCGACGAGCGCGAGCAGCAGGTCATCCGACTTCGCTACGGTCTCGACGACGGCCAGCCTCGCACACTCGATCAGATCGGCAAGCTCTTCGGCCTCTCGCGTGAGCGGGTTCGTCAGATCGAGCGTGAGGTCATGGGCAAGCTCCGCGTCGGCGATCGCGCCGAGAAACTGCGGTCCTACGCCAGCTGATCAAACAACACAGCACGTGCGTCAGCGCGCCACACCACTCGCGCTGACGCACCGCACAAAGCACCGGCCACCGCTTATTCCCTCCCCCTCGGGAATGTGCGGTGGCCGGTGTTGTTCGCTGTGTCTACCGCAGACGCCTGGGCCCCAGGTCGATTGCGCTCGGCTCGGGCCCGATGCGTACTCGCGAATCGGTGATCTCCGCGCCGGTAGCCGAAGCAAGTACCGGCTCACAGGCCAGTTCGCGGACTTCCGGAATGTCGTCGGCCAGCGCCGAGATCCGCTGGACCAGATCGACCAAGGCACCCTTGTTGACCGGAACGGCATTTCGATATCCGGAGAGCAGCGGCGCTGCCTTGGGTGCGTCGATCAACTCCGTAGCAGCGTCTTCCGTGAGCGGCAGTACGCGATAGGCACGGTCCCCGAGGAGATCGGAGATCACACCGGCGAGACCGAACGAGATCAGCGAACCGAACGACGGGTCGTCTTGGACACCAACCACACACCCGATGCCCTTGGTTGCCATTTTCTGCACGTGCAGCAGCGGTTCACCCGACGCGGCCGCAAGATCTCGGTAAGCGAGGCGCACCGATTCAGGTCCACTCAGATCCAGCCTGACGCCGCCCAGATCCGGTCGGTGGCGCCACATTTCGCCGGTTGCCTTGACCGCGACCGGGTAGCCGACAGCATCCGCTGCCTCTACAGCTTCGTCTTCGCTCAGGACCGAACGGAATTCGACGACTGCAACCCCGTAGCACTCGAGAAGAGCTGCTGCTTCGACGTCCGAAAGCCAACGGCCAGGCGAGTTTTCAAGCCAGGCGGCCACCATCTTCTGGGCTCGTTCGGAGTCGATTCCCGCGGGGCGAACAACCTTCGACGCAGGCTTGCTGCGCCACTCCGCGTAACGCCAGGCCCTCGCCAACGCCAGTGCGGCGCGCTCCGGCCCCGGGTAGGACGGCACCGAACCGCGGGTCGGGTTTCCGACTTCGTCGCGGACCGCCAGGACGTCCGGCACACCCTCGGCTGCGAGGAACGTCGTGAGAATCGGCTTGTCCGAGCCGGCGACGGCGTCTTTGAGTGCTTTCGCGAACGGCTCGACCGGAATGGCAACCGGGGGAACGAAGACGGCGATGACGGCATCGACGTCGAACGACGCCAACGCGTCGCGCACCGCAGCGGCGAACAGTTCCGGACTCGCCTGGGCACCAAGGTCGACCGGGTCGCTGACCTGCAAACCTTCACTGCGGGCGGCGTCCGCGGCAAGGACACCGAGCGCGGTCGAGTTGCCGATGACAGCAAGCCGTGGACCGGCCGGCAACGGCTGGTATCCGAAGAGCAAGGCACAGTCGAACAATTGTGAAATGGAGCCGACCTGGATGACGCCCGCCTGTTCGAAGAGGGCGCGGACGATGGAATCGTCGATCTCGACTCCGGTGGCGGCGAGAACCGGCGGAACCGCGTGCCGACCGCTCTTGACCGCGACGATCGGCTTCTTCCGCGCAACTCGGCGGGCGATCCGGGAGAACTTTCGTGGGTTGCCGAAGCTCTCCAGGTAGAGAAGGACCACTTCGGTGGACTGGTCGGAATCCCAGTACTGCAGAAGGTCGTTGCCCGAGACGTCCGCACGGTTGCCGGCAGAAACGAAGGCGGACAACCCGATTCGGCTGCGCGCAGCTTCGTCGAGAATGGCGATACCGAGCGCGCCGGACTGACAGAAGAAGCCCACGTTGCCTGCCACCGGCAAGACCGGCGCGAGAGTCGCATTCAACGAGATCGCGGGGTCGTTGTTCGCCACTCCCAGTGCATTCGGACCGATGAGGCGCATTCCGTGAGCGCGTGCTGCATGGACCAGTTTGCGTTCGGACGAGCGTCCGTCCGGACCGCTCTCGCTGAAGCCCGACGAGACCACCACCAGCGCTTTGACGCCCTTGTCGAGGCAGTCGTCGAGTACCGAATTGATCGATTCTGCAGGCACAGCCACGACGGCGAGATCGACGTCGTCAGGAATGTCGCGAACAGTTGGGTACGCCCGCACCCCGTGAACCGAACGATGCTCCGCGTTGACGGGGTAGACCGGTCCGGTGAATCCGCCGCGCAGCAGGTTGGTCAACACCGCGTTACCCACCTTGGCGGGGTCCGCTGATGCGCCGATCACTGCCACCGATCGTGGACTCAGCACGTTTCCCATGCTGCGGGCCTCAGCTGCCCGCTCACGCGAATTACGTACTGAAACAAGCGCTTCCGTCGGGTCGATCGCGAATTCGAGGCGCAGCACGCCACCGTCGAACGAGCGGCTCACCTGATACCCCGCCTCACGGAACACCGTCACCATGTTGCGGTTCTCGGACAGGACCTCGGCGACGAACATCGTCAGGCCGTTCTCGGCCGCTGCTGCTGCCAGGTATTCGAGCAGGATCGGGCCGAGGCCGCGCCCCTGGTGTGCGTCGGCGACGACGAAGGCGACCTCGGCAGACTTTCCGTCACCGACGTCGAGGAGTCGCTCGTAGCGACCCACCGCGATGATCTCGTCGCCGAGCATCATCACGAAGGCGACGCGGTTGTGGTGGTCGACCGTCGTGAAATTCTTCACGTCGCGCGCCGACATCGTGGGGTACGGGCCGAAGTAGCGCAGGTACCGAGTGCGCTCGGAGAGTTTGCCGTGGAATTCGACGAGCTTGTCCGCGTCCTCGGGAACGATGGGTCGCAACGCCACCGCGCCGCCGTCGGAGGCGAGAACATCGACTACCCACGAATGGGGATAGGTGTGAGCCGGGTCGGTCTTCGGCGCCTGGTCGCTCGCGCCGCCGGCATCGGTATCGGACTGTTCAGTCACGGGGATCCTCCGGGTCGAGTCCGAGTAGCGGGAACGAAGCGCGGCGTGTGGCGATGATCGCCGAGTCGATTCGGGTGAGTGCACGATCTACCGAGGCGACACCTGTCTCCGGTGTACCACCCGGGCCGTCCCACGGGGTGTATGCGACATCTCCGCCGTCGCCCATGGTCGGCGGGAGGTCGACGCTCGGCGCTCGCAGCTTCGTCGATTCCTTCCACTCGTCAGGCACAGCTGTGTCGACGTCGACCTCGCGATCGAGCGCGGCAGCGATCAGGTGAGTCCATGCCCTCGGCACGACGCGAACCAGTCCGTATCCGCCGCCGCCGACTGCCAGCCACCGGCCCTCGGAGTAGCGGTCGGCGAGATCGCGCATTGCCAGGAACGCTGCTCGCTGGCCGTCGACGGTCAGAGCGAGGTCCGCGAGCGGGTCCTCGCGGTGCGAGTCGACTCCGCACTGGCTGATGATGATCTGCGGGCGGAAGGCTGCAATGGCTCCCGGGACGACGGCGTGAAATGCGCGCAGCCACAACGCGTCGACGGTCCCGGGAAGCACCGGGATGTTCACTGCAGTGCCTTCAGCGGCCCCGTCGCCGACCTCGCTCGACCATCCGGTGTTCGGCCACAAGGTTGCCGGGTGCTGATGCAGCGAGACCGTGAGCACCCGGGGGTCCCCGAGGAACGCATGTTGCACTCCGTCGCCGTGATGAGCGTCGACGTCGATGTAGGCGATACGGTCGTAGCCGTTGTCGAGCAGCCACGAAATCGCCACAGCCGCATCGTTGTAGACGCAGAATCCCGAAGCCCAATCCGCCATCGCGTGGTGCATGCCGCCGCCGATGCTGACCGCGCGACGCGTACGTCCCGAAGCGATTTCCTGCGCTGCGGCCAGCGAGCCGCCGGCGAGGATCGCACTTGCTTCGTGCATGTGCGGGAAGACCGGGTTGTCCTCGGTACCGAGCCCGTGGGGAACATCCTGGCCGCTCACACCGTTGTTCGCAGAGTTACCCGCGTCTTTGACCGCTGCAAGATATGCCGGTGTGTGGATTCTGAGGAGGTCGGCATCGGACGCGGCGCTCGGTTCGAGAAATTCGATGCCCTCGAGAAGTCCGAGGCTTCGCGAGAGTGCCATCGTGAGATCGAGGCGAGTGGGATTCATCGGGTGATCGGCGCTCCACCGATAGCTCAGGTACTCCGGACTCCACACCACGACTCGATTCGCTCGAGACGCCGCGGGGTCCCCGTCAGATCTGATCGACGCGGTCATGGGATCACGCTACTTCCTTCTCGTTTCGTGCCGCACACCACACTCGTGGCCCGCTTCGGAGACCGAGATCGAGTGACACGAATCCAATTCGGACACGCGCTGGACTCGCCGCAGTGGAGGCGGCACCGGAACCACGAACTGAACGGTAGAATGATCAACTGACGAAGGGGTTGAGTGTGAAGGATCTAGTCGACACCACGGAGATGTATCTCCGGACGATCTACGACTTGGAAGAAGAGGGCGTAGTCCCACTCCGGGCGCGGATCGCCGAACGGCTCGAACAGAGCGGACCCACCGTCAGCCAGACAGTTGCGCGTATGGAGCGCGACGGCTTGCTGATGGTCGCCGGCGATCGACATCTGGAACTCACCGACAAGGGTCGCGATCTCGCGATCTCTGTCATGCGTAAGCACCGGTTGGCAGAGCGCCTACTGGTGGACGTCATCGGTCTCAAATGGGAAGACGTACATGCCGAGGCATGCCGTTGGGAGCACGTGATGAGCGAGGAGGTCGAGCGTCGGCTCGTCGTCGTTCTGAACAACCCCACGACGTCGCCATACGGCAACCCGATTCCGGGCTTGGACCAGTTGGGACTCGACGGCCCGGTTGCCACCACCGAAACGTTGGTGCGCCTGACCGATATTCCGCACGGCGCACAGACAGCTGTGGTCGTTCGGCGACTCGCCGAGCACGTGCAGTCCGATCCCGAGGTGATCGCGCAGCTGCGTGACGCCGGCGTCGTTCCCGACGCCAGGGTGACGGTCGAAACCCGTCCGGGCTCGGTGACCATCATCGTGCCGGGCCACAGCGGGTTCGACCTGTCCGAAGAAATGGCTCACGCCGTTCAGGTCAAGCAGGTCTGAGGAACTAGATGAAACTCCTGGTCACCGGCGGCGCCGGTTACGTCGGCAGTGTGTGCAGCACTGTGTTGCTCGAGCGTGGACACGAAGTTGTCGTCATCGACGACCTCTCCACCGGAAATGCCGACGCGGTGCCTGCCGGTGCCGAGTTCATCGAAGGCGATGTGGGGGCGCTGGCCGCCGACATCCTCGGCAATGCGGGTTCACCGGTTTTCGACGGCGTACTTCACTTCGCTGCGCAGTCGCTGGTCGGCGAATCCGTGCTGCACCCCGAAAAGTACTGGCGCGGAAACGTCGTCACGACCATCGAGCTGCTCGAGGCGATTCGTGTCTCCGGCACTCCCCGGCTCGTGTTCTCTTCCACCGCCGCAACGTACGGCGAGCCGGAGCAGTCCCCCATCGTGGAAACCGCTCCGACCCGCCCTACGAATCCGTACGGCGCGACCAAGCTCGCGATCGATCATGCGATCACCTCGTACTCGATCGCCCACGGCCTCGGCGCGACCAGCTTGCGCTACTTCAACGTCGCGGGTGCGTACAAGTCCGCCGGCGAGAACCGGGTGATCGAAACCCACCTGATTCCGCTCGTCCTTCAGGTCGCACTCGAGCAGCGAGACAAGATCTCGGTATTCGGAACCGACTGGCCCACGCCGGACGGCACCGCGGTACGCGACTACATACACGTGCTTGACCTCGCCGAAGCGCATCTGCTGGCGCTCGAATCCTCGGTTCCCGGCGAGCACCGCATCTACAACCTCGGAAGTGGTGCCGGCTTCAGCGTGCGCGAGGTGATCGCTGCCTGTGCGCGGGTCACCGGCCTGCCGATCAACGTCGAAGACGCGTCACGACGGCTGGGTGATCCGGCCGTACTGATCGCATCGAGCGACAAGGCGATTGCCGAGTTGGGTTGGACGCCCACGCGTACCGATCTCGACGTCATAGTCGCCGATGCATGGCAGTTCCTCCAGGATCTGGGCGACCGCTCACACGCTGCTCGCTAGCTTCCGCTCGGCAGTGCCGGCGGCAAGCCGGTAATTCCGAGCGATTCCCCGATGGACAATCCGACGGCCGCAAGGTCACGGATCCCATCGGGGTGCACACCGGATTGCAGCGATAAATCCAGCAATCCGGCCAAGGTGTGTTCCGAATCGGCCGACAGTGCGGCAGACAGCGCAACACCTGCCAGGGGCCCGTCGCCGCGCACGTATGCAAAGAACCCGAGAAGTGTTGCCGGCCAAGCTCGTTCGGGAGACGGTACTTCATGGGTGAGCACGAGCCACAATTGCTCGGCATGTGCGGCAACCGACGTGATCGCCAGACCCAACACCACGTCGCGGACGTGAACGTCCGTCAAAGCGACCACCAGATCGGCGATTTCCTGCGGGTCAGGGCAGTAAGTGCCTGCCTCCACACGGCGGACTTGTTCCAACACCAGATCGACCCGGCGCTGAACTGCGGCATCACGGCCTGATCCCCCTCTGTACTCACTCGATTCTCGGCGGCTCGCGATCAGTTGGCCAATCGCGTCGTGATTGCGAGCGGCACCGTGTACCCACCGGACCAGTTCCTCGCGCGAACGGCGAATGACCCTCCCGCCCAACACTTGCGCCGCCGCGACCGACGAAGATGCCGGGTCTGGCAGGGTGCCGCGGTGAATCGAACTCGTGGCACTCGTCCACGGCTGGCCAGATTCTATTGCGGCCGTGCACAATACGTCAGCCAGCTCGACGCAGGTTCCGCCGAGCATGTCTTCGAATACCTCGGCCAGCTCGATGGTTTCGTCGATGAGAGTTTCAGCTGTCGAGCAATTGGTGATCACCACGAGAACGACCGCACGCGCTCCTTCCCCGTCACACACGGCGGCGAACTGGCGCAGCGCCGCGCTCATCTGCCTCGCAGGCTTTCCCTTGACGCTGGGAAAGTAGTCGTGTCGCATTACCGGGCCGAGCGTCGAGGCGGAGGCGCCCATCAGAGACAGCGCAACGACGGAGTTGGACGGATGGAATCCCAGGAGGGCGGGTATTGCCGCGATCAATTCGCCTGGATCGGAAACACGTTCAACGCGTCCGAAAAGGGCCAGGTCGTCGTCGGAGAATTCGAATTCTCCTGGAAGAGGTGATGTGGTCATGCACAGACCCTCGCCGATCGCCCCGATGCCGCCATCCGCTCGACCAGGGAAAACAGCGACGTCGAATTCGTCTGTGGATTATCGAGTCAGTTGGGGACGAATTATCGCGCCGCACCGAAAAGGTCCGCTCTGTGTCGGACCCGTGTGCTGCGAAATCACTTGCCTGCTTTGACCTTCTGTACGGCTGCGGTGAACGCTTGATCCAGAGGTGCCGTCGAGGGCGTCGCAGAACCGAACGTCATCAGTGTTGTTGCTACCCGTACGTCGCCGACCTGCGCGATCAATGTCAGCATCGTCTGATCGCCGGCTGCGGCTTTGGGGGACACGACGGTGCGGCGAAGTGACATCGTCTTGTCGGCATCGATCGGCGACGGCGGAAGAATTTCCGTCGTCACTGTAGTGGTGACGCCGTTCGCAGTGACCGTCATGGACGGGCACTGGCGCGTTTGCGCTTCCAACTCGTCCAGTGGCGCGTCGACCTTCGTGAGTTCGACCGAAATCGTTGCCCTCGTCGCATTGTCGGTCCCGACCGCCATCACGGTCCCGTTCGGACCGTAATCCTGTTCCGGTGGCTCACATTCGGATGGATCGACGGTGGCACCGCGTGGGACGCCGACTAGATCCGGCGCTGCCATCGGAACGGCCTGCGGGGGCAACACAACAGCGCCGAAGGGCTCGGGAAATTCCTCGGGAGTCAGCAGCAGTTCGGACAACGGTGCCGCAGTTTTCGGAGAGGTGGATTTCGGCGTCGAGGATTTGGGTGCAGCCGTCGTACTCGGCGCCGCTGAGCCGCTGTCGGTCGCACCGGCAGTCGCCGGCGCGGAGTCCGGAACGGGTGCACCTTGGACCGACCCGGAGCAGCCCGCGAGTAGTGCAACGGCGGCCACCGCAGCAAGGGAGCATGCGGCCACTCGCCTGGACGATCGTGGACACACCCGCATGTAAGCCTCCGCACTCGACCTCGACCGATCCCGACAATCGACCAATGCATTTCGGACAAATCGGCCGTGCCGACCTTGTCTTCCACTCTGCCATGTCCGAAGCCGCGCACCCGACATCTAGCGAACGCCCAGGCCAAGTGTCGAAAGATACCGCTCGGCTTCGCTCTCGGCGAACGTCCGTCTCGTCGGATCGGGAATGATCGGTCACCGACTCGGTGTTCTTACCGATGAACGTCTGATCCAGTGCTGTCGGGCACCTGACTCCGATGCTGTCGAGCGTGCGCCGATAGTGGACACTTGAGATCAAGACCGAAGAGCGAAGGGGACTGCGATGGACGAACAGTCGAGGATGTACGAGCTGGAATTTCCGGCGCCCCAGTTGGCGGCTGCCGACGGCCAGGGACCGATCCTGATTCACGGACTCGAGGGTTACTCCGACGCCGGTCACGCCGTGAAGTTGGCGACGACGCATCTGCGCGAAAGCCTGGAAACCGAGCTTGTCGCGTCGTTTGCTGTCGACGAGCTGATCGACTACCGCTCACGTCGACCAACGATGACGTTCAAGGCCGATCATTTCTCCGATTACGACGCTCCGGCGCTCAATCTGTACGCACTGCGCGATACGGCCGGCACGCCGTTCCTGCTGCTCGCAGGGATGGAACCGGACCTCAAGTGGGAGCGGTTCACTACTGCCGTTCGTCTGTTGTCCGAACAGTTGGGAGTGCGTCGAACCATCGGGCTCAACGCGATTCCGATGGCAATCCCGCATACCCGACCGCTGGGTGTGACAGCACATTCGACCAACAAGGACCTGATCCAGGACCATCAGCGTTGGTCAGGTGAACTGCAGGTTCCCGGCAGCGCATCATCACTGCTCGAGCTTCGTATGTCTCAGCACGGGCACGAGGCGATGGGCTTTTCGGTGCATGTCCCCCACTACCTCGCGCAAACGGACTACCCGGGCGCCGCAGAGACTTTGCTCGAAAACGTTTCCGAGGTTTCGGATCTGGAATTGCCCTTGGTTGCACTGGGTGAGGCCGCGGCGCGCGTTCGGGAACAGGTTAACGAGCACATAGCCGGGAACGAAGAAGTTCAGACTGTAGTCCACGCTTTGGAGCGTCAATACGACACTTTTGTCGCCGCTCAGGAACAACAGTCGTCCCTTCTGGCCGGCGAGGCCGACCTTCCCAGCGGGGACGAGATCGGCGCAGAGTTCGAAAAGTTCCTGGCCGAACAGGCAGGAAATGACGACTTCGGCTCAGCTGGAGACCTCGATCGAGGCGACAACTGACGAAAATGTGACGGGCGGGGCGCATAATTCGACATTGTGCGCATTCCGCAACCCCTCCGTTACCTGGGCTGTTGTTCAGGACACATCCGTCGGATAGCCTCAAACTCTGTGTGATTTTCGTTGACGGCTCAACAACTGGAGCAGACAGTCAACGTAGTCACACGCCGAGCCAGGAGGCGACATGAGCAGACCACGGAACCGTCAGCTCCGACCGGTCCCCGACGAGGAACCGCGGATGATGTTCCGGACGATTCACGGCTACCGACGCGCATTTCGGATAGCCGGCGAGGGTCCGGCAGTACTGCTCCTGCACGGAATCGGCGACAACTCGTCGACGTGGACCGAGATCATTCCCCACCTCGCCAAGAAGTACACGGTCATCGCACCTGACCTGTTGGGTCACGGCCGCTCCGACAAGCCGCGCGCCGATTATTCGGTAGCCGCGTACGCCAACGGCATGCGTGATCTCCTGTCGACACTCGGCATCGAGCACGTCACCGTCATCGGGCATTCTCTCGGCGGCGGCGTCGCGATGCAGTTCTCCTACCAATTCCCACACATGGTGGATCGCCTCGTGCTGGTCTCGGCCGGTGGCGTCACCAAGGACGTCCACCCGCTGCTGCGCCTCATGTCCGTTCCGGTGGTCAACGAGGTCGTCAAACTGCTCCGGATACCTGGCGCGATGCCGCTCGTCCGGATGGCCGGAAACCTTGCCGGTGTCGTTCACGGTTCGAATCTGCGCCCCGGCACCATGCTGCACGACACGCCAGACCTGATTCGAGTGCTCGCTGATCTCCCCGACCCCACTGCCTACGAGGCTTACCTTCGTACGCTGCGGGCAGTCGTGGACTGGCGCGGACAGGTCGTCACGATGCTCGACCGCTGTTATCTGACCGAGAATCTGCCGGTTCAACTGATCTGGGGCGACGACGACTCCGTCATTCCCGTCTCCCACGCTCACCTCGCGCACGCGGCGATGCCGAACTCACGTCTCGAAATCTTCCGCGGCTCGGGCCACTTCCCGTTCCGCGACGATCCGATGCGTTTCCTGCAGATCGTCGAAGATTTTCTTTCCAGCACCGCACCACTCGTCTTCGACGAGGCCCGCTGGCGTCACATGCTGATCTCCGGCGTCGGCGAGAACACCATCACCGGAACGTCGTCCACCCGCATGGCAGTGCTCGACGCCATGGGCTCGGACGAGCGAAGCGCAACCTGATCCGCGGTTGCGGCTAGCCTGTACGAGTGCTGCTGACGGAACTTCTCCCCGACAACGCGGATCCTGATTCCGTTTTCGACGCCTTCTCTTCGTGGACCCTCGAACGAGGTTTGACGCTCTATCCTGCCCAGGAAGAGGCCGTCATGGAGTTGGTCTCGGGTGCAAACGTGATCCTTGCGACGCCGACCGGGTCCGGCAAATCGATGGTAGCGATCGGCGCGCATTTCTATGCGATGTCGCTCGGCAAGCGCACCTATTACACAGCGCCGATCAAGGCCTTGGTGAGTGAGAAGTTCTTTGCGCTGTGTGAGGTCTTCGGTGCCGAGAACGTCGGCATGATGACCGGCGACGCCGCCGTGAACTCGTCGGCGCCGATCATTTGTGCGACGGCAGAGATCGTCGCGAATCTCGCACTGCGAGAGGGCCCGAACTCCGATATCGGCCAAGTCGTGATGGACGAGTTCCATTTCTACTCCGAACCCGATCGAGGTTGGGCGTGGCAGGTTCCGCTCATCGAGTTGCCGCACGCGCAGTTCCTCTTGATGTCGGCAACTCTCGGTGAGGTCGACTTCTTCTCCGAGGATCTGACGCGTCGCACCGGGAAGCCGACCACCGTCGTCTCCGGCACGGAACGCCCTGTGCCTTTGATGTTCTCGTACGCGACCACGCCGGTCGGCGAAACCATCGAAGATCTGGTGACCACCAACCAGTCCCCTGTCTACATCGTGCATTTCACGCAGGCGGCCGCGCTCGAGCGCGCCCAGGCACTGACGAGCGTCAACTTCTGTTCCAAGGCCGAGAAGGAAGCGATCGCCGAAGCGCTGGGCGGTTTCCGCTTCACCACGGGGTTCGGAAAGACACTCTCGCGCCTGGTCCGGCACGGCATCGGCGTTCACCATGCTGGCATGTTGCCCAAGTACCGACGGCTCATCGAAGTTCTCGCGCAGGACGGGCTTCTCAAGGTGATCTGCGGTACCGACACTCTGGGCGTCGGAATCAACGTCCCGATCCGCACAGTGCTGCTGACCGGTCTCGCCAAGTACGACGGCGTCCGCACACGGCATCTGAAGGCCCGCGAGTTCCATCAGATCGCCGGCCGCGCGGGTCGTGCAGGCTACGACACGATGGGCACCGTTGTCGTCCAGGCACCGGAACACGAAGTGGAGAATCTGCGGGCAGTCGCCAAGGCCGGCGACGATCCGAAGAAGATCAAGAAGATTCAACGCAAGAAGGCTCCCGAGGGGTTTGTGTCCTGGAGCGAAGCGACGTTCGACCGCTTGGTCGCGGCATCGCCCGAACCGTTGGTGTCGCGATTCTCGGTCAGCAACTCGATGCTGCTCAATGTCATTGCCCGCCCGGGCAACTGCTTCGACGCGATGCGGCATCTGTTGGAGGACAACCACGAATCGCGTCCGGCGCAACGCAAGCACATCCTCAAAGCGATCTCGCTGTATCGCGGATTGCTCAGCGCCGGCATCGTGGAACGCCTCGACGAACCCGACGAGTACGGCCGCATGGCTCGGTTGACGATGGACCTGCAACGCGACTTCGCCTTGAACCAGCCACTCTCACCGTTCGCCTTGGCGGCATTCGAACTTCTCGACGTCGAATCCGACAGTTACGCACTCGATGTCGTCTCGATCATCGAGTCGACGCTCGACGATCCGCGTCAGGTTCTGATGGCGCAGCAGCACTTCGCACGCGGCGAAGCGGTGGCGCAGATG
Organism: Rhodococcus sp. P4_E4; assembly: GCF_056401575.1. Classification (NCBI taxonomy): domain Bacteria; kingdom Bacillati; phylum Actinomycetota; class Actinomycetes; order Mycobacteriales; family Nocardiaceae; genus Rhodococcus; species Rhodococcus sp. P4_E4. The sequence goes on from NZ_JBFUJB010000034.1 coordinate 24,342, forward strand.
AAGGCGGACGGCATCGAGTACGAGGAGCGCATGGAGCTTCTCGAAGAGGTCACCTGGCCGAAACCGTTGTCGGACTTGCTGTTCCCGGCTTTCGAAATGTACCGGGGTGGCCACCCGTGGATCACCGAGTTCGCCCTCTCCCCCAAGTCCGTGGTGCGCGACATGATCGAACGCGCCATGACGTTTGCCGAATTGATCAGCCATTACGGACTTACCCGGTCCGAGGGCCTCGTCCTGCGCTACCTCGCCGACGCCTACCGCGCGCTGAGGCAAACCGTCCCGACCGAAGCGCGCACCGAGGAACTCGAAGACATCATCGAGTGGTTGGGCGAGCTGATCCGTCAGGTCGACTCGAGCCTGCTCGACGAGTGGGAGTCACTCACCGACCCCGGAGCCGAGGCAGACACGGAAGAGGTTGCGTTCGGCGCCGACATTCCCCGTCCCATCTCGGCGAACCCGCGCGCATTCCGCGTCATGGTGCGCAATGCGATGTTCCGACGCATCGATCTCGCGTCGCGTCGACAGTGGAACGAGCTGGAAAACCTCGAGGACGGTATCGAGGCCGCCGAGTGGGAAGAGCAACTACTGCCGTACTTCGAGGAGTACGCAACCATCGGAACCGGGCCGTCGGCGCGCGGTCCGGCGCTCTTCCAGGTCACTGAGGACGGAGAGTTCTGGCGGGTGCGGCAGGTGCTCGAGGATCCGGAGGGCGATCACGGATGGGCGCTGCTTGCCGTCGTCGACATCCCGGAATCGGATGCGGCGGGTGAAATCGTGTTCGACGAGCTGAGCGTCGTAGAAGGCTAGCGCCTGTGCGCCTTTCCGGTAGTCATCGCTACCGGAAAGGCGCACAGGGGGCGTCAGCCCCTTCGAGCCTTCCGCGGCTGGTTACGACGCGCAGCGCGCTTTTCCTTGATGCGAACGTTTTCGGCCCGCACGTCGGCCTGAACAGCGCGTTCCTTTTCGAGCCAATCAGGCTTCTCTTCGAGGAGTGCGGCGATCTGATCCGTGGTGAGTGCTTCTTCGACGCCGCCGCGGGCCAGGCCGGCGATCGATACACCCAGCTTGGCGGCGATGACCGGGCGAGGGTGCGGTCCGGTGCGTCGCAGCTCCAGCAGCCACTCCGGCGGATCGGTCTGCAGAGCGGTCAGCTCGTCACGAGTCACGTCGCCTTCCTGGAACTGCGCAGGTGTTGCTTCCAGGTACACACCCAGCTTCTTGGCAGCCGTCGTCGGCTTCATCGTCTGGGGAGTTTTGTTCGACGTCATGCAACAAGAGTAACCAGCCGATACGGGTGCTTTTACCAAGGCGGTAGCCTTGCCTGGTGACAGACGCGGATAGTCAGGCAATTTTTCGACTCGCGTACGCCCCGGGGGTGACGCCCACCAAGTGGGTCCGGGTGTGGCACGAGCGGCTCCCCGAGGTGCGTCTGGAACTTGTTCAGTTCCCGGTTCTCGAACTCGAAGCTGCACTTCGCGCAGGTGAAGCAGATGCAGGGTTGGTTCGCCTGCCGATCGACCGGACCGGCATCAGCGCCATCTCGCTGTATGCGGAAACCCCGGTGGTGGTGGTGCCGAAAGATCACGTGTTCACTACTGTCGATCAGATTTCCGTCGACGATCTGGCCGACGAGATAGTGCTCGATCCGCTCGACGACAGACTCGACTGGCCGACCCGTCCCGGAAAGACCGCCGCCGAGCGACCCGCGACCATCGCCGACGCCATCGAGTTGGTGGCCGCCGGCGTCGGAGTTGTCGTGGTTCCCCATTCGCTGGCGCGGTTCCACCATCGCAAGGACCTGACCTTCCGTCCGGTGGACGGTGCGCCCGAGGCTCCTGTGGCTTTGGCATGGATGGAGTCCAAGACCACAGATCTGGTCGAGGAACTTATCGGCATCGTGCGGGGCCGAACGGCGCAGAGTTCCCGCGGCCGAAACGGTGAGCCGGCGGAGAAGATCAAGGGCTCCGTCAAGGCCAAGATCGCGGCCCGCGAGCGTCGCGCAGAAGCTGCCAAGAACGGGCAGAAAGCTAAGGGCGCCGGCACCGCAAAGAACATATCCGGACGCAACGCCGGTTCCGGCAAAGCCAAGGCCGGTGGCAAATCGGGTAGCGGCAAGTCCGGCGGGACCAAGAGTTCGGGTGGCCGGTTCTCCGGAAAGCAGAAGGGCCGTTAGGGCTTTCACACAACCCCCTCGACCGCGAGGACGATGACGCACCCCTCGAGGTCGGGTCATCTGGCATGCTCTATCCTCGATTCACTGTGATCTCGCAGATGAATTCGGGGGGATTCGTTCATGGGTGTGGATACTTTTTCAGCTGATCCAGCCGAATTGGCAAGTACTGCGGAGGGGCTGACGGCACCTGCCGAGGAACTCGGTGGATTCTCGGCTTCGGAAGCCGCTACCGCCGCATCGGCCGGAGCCGCCGGGTCGGCGTTCGCTGCAGCCATAGCCGACAACGTCGTCACCGTCGACGAACTCGGCCGCGCAATCGGAGCGGGGATCACTGCTACCCGCACGAAACTGGAAAACTCCGCACGAGAGTTCGCCCGGGTCGACATCGCCAACGGCGCACGGATCGAGGATTCGGGAGACGTGCGATGACACTGTCGATCTCGCAGATCCGATCCTGGGATCTGGACGCCCTCGACAACTATGCCGGCTCCCTGGGCCGCGGACATGACGTATTCGACAGCAACGTCGACATCGCGCACCGAATCATGGACACCGCAACCAGCGATTGGAGCGGCAGCGCGGCGACCGCAGCGTGGGATTCGGCAACGCAGCAGCATGCCTTCGGGCGAGACGCCGTCGCGATAGTCGGAGACGCCGGGCGCTGTGTCGCAGCGCAATCGGCAAACCTCCGGTACGCCCGCGAAACACTGGTCAGCCGCGTCGACTACGCGAGCGCCGACGGTTTCACCGTCTCTGACGACGGTTCCGTCACCGCGACGCCCGCAACTCTGGCGAGCACAGATCCGCGCGAGGTAGAAGCCCGCCTCGAATATCACTCGTGGCGCATCGGCACGGCACTCACGGACGTCGACGAGACTGACGCGAGCGCCGCCAGAATCCTCACGGAGATCACCGCCGCAGGCACCTCGCTCATCGACCGCAAGGCCGATTTCGGGATCCCCGATGCAGCGTCGACCACCCCTTCACATCACGTTCGGTTCGATGGTCAGGGAGCCCACGACTCCGACATTCTCGCGCAGTCCCCGGGCGCAACACCCGAGAGCGAGGCAGCCAAGCAACGGTTGATCGCCGCGACGACTTTCACTCCGGAACAACAAGCGCAACTTGCTGCCGGCGGGCCCGTGGTCGTCGACCCGGAACAACTCGCCTACCTACGTGAGTTCTACGCCGATACCAACCTCGACGAGCTGAAGAATATCGGTGCAGGAGCCGAAGGATTCCGCACGGTCAACTTCCCCGATGCGAATGTCCCCGCCGACGCGCGAATCCCCAGCGCCCTCGCCTCGGGCATGTTCACCGTCTCCAATCCCAACGTCACCGACGGCAACGGCAACGGCAACGTGGGCAGCCTCGACAACCTTCCGCCAGACGTCCGCAAAATCTTCAGCGACCCCGCGTACAGCTCGCAACTCCAACCCGGCGGGTACTCCACCACCGTGAACGTCAACCATTTCGACGATTCGAATGCCCTCACGGACATACTTCGAAATGCAGACCCGGCGACACAATCCGGCAGCGCTTTGAGTTCTGCACTGCTCGATCGCAGCGCAGATCTCGCCCCTCTCCAATCGCAAACTTCATCGAGCGCCCCGATTCGATTGGTCTTCGACGACGACGGCCAGCCGGTCAGCCGGTCAGCAACGATGAGCTCGACTCCAGCCTCACCAAAGCCCTCGACATTGCCACTCGGGACATACCTTCGAACGCCGACTTCCTCACCACCTCTGCTCATCAGGACGACGTGGTGAATCTGTTCACCCGTGAATGGAACGATGACGGACGAGCCGTCAGCGGCCTCACCGATTGGATCGGACCCGACGCCACCAACTCCAACCCAGCTGTTGCCGAACGGGCCGGCGCCTCTGCCCTTGCACTCGCCCACAATCTCGCCGACAACAAAGGTGCCTACCTCGACATCGCCGGCCTGGACAACAGATCCGTCGGAGAAGTGAATCCCGCGTTGACGCAATCCATCGGTTCCGCGGTGACCCCGTACATCGGGAATCTCGTCGGATTGGAACCCGATCAAACCGGTACCCTCGGTTTCGAAAATCTCGATGCCTACGACGACAGATTCGCCAATGCAAAATCGGTGATCGCGATCATCGACAGCGACCCCCACGCAGCCGCAAGTTTCAATGCGAACATGCTCGGAGCCGCGGGCCAACTCCAAGGGACCTTCGTCGAAACCAGCATGAGCGGAGACATCGCCGCGGGTTCTTCGCAATATGCAATATATGCGGGACGCGTCCAGGCACTGATGGACGGTGCTCTCGAGGAAGAAGCCCTCAACCGAACCGGTGACGCTGCGGCGGCGCAACAGGACATCATCAGCAGACGTGGGAAAACATACGACGAACTCGGTTGGCTGATTTCCGGCGGTGCCGCCATGATCCCAGGCTTCGGACCACCGACCAGCGTTGCAGTCAGCATGCTGGGAGTCGAACTCAAAGATCACGTCCTGGGCTCCCCGGTCGAAGTTCCTCCGGCACAACTCAACTTCACAGACCAGCGTTCGGCTTCGACGACCCTTCTCGATTACCGATTGGTTCAGGCACTCGACAACGCCTACGGAAGAGAACACTTCGAGCAACTGAACGGTTTTCGAGTCAATGGCGATCCGAGCGAATCCCTCAGACCAGTCGATCTGGAGACCCTGGGTCTAAACGGCAAATTCGACAGCACGCTGCAGGACTATTTGACGTTTCGGGGATTCAATCGCGATACGTTCATGACCAACATGAGAGACGGACTCGACGATGTCGGATAGATTTCCTGCGTTTACAAGGCGAAACCACCGCGCCGCAACCGCTCTTGCACTGGCATTCAGCATGGGATCATGTATCGCGGGTTGCGCGGCACCCAACTCAACCGAAAACGTCAGCGCCACAACCACGCCCGCCGCGTCAAACGTCTATGTACTACCGAGCTACATGACCGACTATCACAACCAATGGCTCGCAGACCCCGGCATCGACCTCTTCAGCGAAGAGGCCACCATAATCCGAGCATTCATAGAATCCGACTACATCGTTGACAGTAGTGGCGATCGCAGCGACGCCTACCACGGGTTCTCGAGAATCACTGCGAACACTCGTGGAACGGTCTCGAGCGATCGCCGCTACGGAGAACCCGCAGACACACCACCACGCGTCTACCGAGGTACCAGCATCAACCGGATCTTGAGTATTCAAACAATTCCCGCCGGATACCCTGGCGATTCGACCGTCGTCGCTTACGCCTGCTCCGACGCCTACGATACCGATTACGACGGCCGCAAACCGGATTCGTCGCGACTCCCGAGCAGTAGTTACGAGATCTGGATGCACAACACCGCTTCTACGGCTACCCCCTACCCTCGATTCGAAGGGCCCCGCAATGCACCGGAAGGGGACGTCTTCGGCGGCTGGATCGTCGACAAATTCACCAGCTCCACCAGCGACCGTGTGCAACAGGAGACTTGCTCTGACTGGTTCAAATCGCGTCACGACGGGAATCGACTCCGGATGAGCACCGACTTCGCCCCACCCCTCGTCCTCCCCAACTACCCCGGCTGGCCAGAAGATGCGGCCCGGTAGGGGCCAGGGCAACGGTGCCGCGCCCAAATCTGACCAAGTCAGGACCTCAGCGGCGCTGCCGGACGCATGATGGAGTGATGACGGTCGAAAATTCGCACGCCTTGGACGAACTGGTAGCGGCACTCCCCGAGGGAGCCGTCCTGCTGGATCCGGATGTGACCGCGGGCTACCGCCAGGACTGGGCCGCCGACCCGACCGCCGGCCATCCCGCTGCCGTGGTTCGCGCAACGTGCACCGAAGACATCCAAACAGTGATGCGCTGGGCAACCGCCAACCGCGTACCGGTGGTTCCCAGAGGTGCCGGCTCGGGCCTTTCCGGTGGATCCAGCGCCGTCGACGGTTGCATAGTGGTCAGCACCGAGCGAATGCGACAGATCACGATCGACCCGGTCGCCCGTGTGGCGGTTACTCAGCCCGGCTTGATGAATGCGGAGGTCAAGAAAGCCGCCGCAGAGCACGGACTCTGGTACCCACCTGACCCGTCGTCCTTCGAGATCTGTTCCATCGGCGGCAATGCAGCCACCAACGCCGGCGGACTCTGCTGCGTCAAGTACGGAGTTACCACCGACTACGTTCTCGGACTCCGGGTCGTGCTGGCAGACGGGACAGCGGTCAGCCTCGGAGGTCCACTTCTCAAGGACGTCGCCGGACTCTCCCTCACCAAACTGTTCGTGGGCAGTGAGGGAACTCTCGGCATCATCACGGAAATCACGTTGCGTTTGATTCCCGCGCAGCCGCCCGCATCAACCGTCGTCGCGTCGTTCGACTCGGTACAAGAAGCTGCGGACGCGGTCTTGGCGATCACCAGCAACATGCGTCCGGCGATGCTCGAGTTCATGGATCATGCCAGCATCAATGCCGTCGAGGATGCGGTACGCATGGGTCTGAACCGCAAGGCTCACGCACTGCTGCTCGCGCAGTCCGACGCACCCGGCGCGGCCGGCGTGCTGGAAATCGAGACGATTGTTCAGGCGTGCGAAAACAACGGAGCCACCGAAGTATTCGCCACCGATGACCAGGCCGAAGGTGACGCTTTTGCTGCGGCACGGCGGGCAGTGTTCCCGGCAGTGCTCGCGATGGGAAGTCTGCTTCTCGAAGACGTGGGCGTTCCCATGCGCGCACTCCCCCAGCTGGTAACCGGGGTCGAAGCCATCGCCGACGACCTCGACGTCCTGATCTGCACGGTGGCGCACGCCGGAGACGGAAACACACACCCGCTCATCGTCTTCGACCCCGCAGACCCGGACATGTCCGAACGCGCACAGATCGCATTCGGACGGGTGATGGATCTCGCCATCGCGCTCGGCGGCACGATCACCGGCGAACACGGGGTCGGTCGACTCAAGCGCGACTGGCTGCCGTCGCAGTTGGGTGAAGACGTCATGGCCCTCAATCGCAAGGTCAAGGATGCGCTCGACCCGCTGGGAATTCTCAATCCCGGAGCCGTCATTGCCGTGAAAGAAGGCTCTCTCGACTAGCTTTCACGTCGACGTCGAACGAGTTACGTCATCGAGGAACCGTCGGGCTGACCGAACGGACCAGCTCGGCCAGCTGACGGAATCCTTCTGCTCGGCCACTCGACGAGCGGAACACGACGCCGATCGTGCGACCTGGAGCCGGCGACGCGAAACGCGCCGTCGACAAATCCCCGCGTCGAACCTCCACGGCAACAGCCGATTCCGGGACCAAAGTCACCCCGAGTCCCCCGGCCACACACTGCACGACTGTCGCGAGAGAGGTAGCCCGCGTGTCGCCGGCAAGCGGATGGGCGTCTACCGAACGGCACAGATCCAACGTCTGGTCGCGCAGGCAGTGGCCGTCGTCGAGCAAGAGCAACGGCAGCGCGTCGAGCACGTCTGCCGTGAGATCGACACGTCCGGCCAAGGAATGATCGTTCGGCACGACCATCACAAAATCCTCTTCGTACACAGGAACTTCCACCAGGCCAGGTGTTCCGGCAGGAAGCGCCAACACCGCGACGTCGAGCGCTCCCGATCGGAGGGCATCAAGCAAGCGCGCCGTTTGATCCTCGACTATTTGCGGCGCCAACGACGGTAGCTTCTCGCGCAGCTCCGGCAACAACCCCGGAAGAATGTACGGCGCAACGGTCGGGATCAACCCGATGCGTRGCGGTCCGGTCAGAGAGTCGCCGGAGCCGGCCGCGCTCGCGACGAAACCGTCGGCAGCCTCGAGGATTTGCTTCGCCTGACCGAGCAAGCGCTGTCCGTCCGCGGTCACGAGCACGCGGCGCGTACTACGTTCGATCAGCTTGACCCCTAGTCCCGCCTCGAGAGCCGCCAGCGCCTGCGACAGTGTGGGTTGGCTCACACCGGAACGTGCTGCGGCAGTACCGAAGTGCCGGTACTCGGCCACCGACACAAAGGCACGCAGCTGTGACAAGGAAGGTTGATAAGTCTGATCAGACATGCCTATCAGTGTAGTGCCACCCATCACCTTTACCTTTTGAACGGTTTGATGCAGAATGGACTCATACCAAAAAGCGCCGGTCACAACCTCGACACTCCAGTCGAAACCGTCCGACCCGCTGACGGTGACAAACCCTCTCGATCCAGCACGTTCGGCCGTCACAGTCCGAACAGCCGGATCGTGTGCGCAAGAAATTCCTGTTCACGAGACACGTAGGAGAATGAGACACATGGCTCTGCTCACAATCGGCGACCAGTTCCCCGCTTACAACCTCACGGCTGTCATCGGCGGCGACCTGTCCAAGGTCGATGCCCAGCAGCCCGATGACTACTTCACCACCGTCACCAGTGACGACTACGCAGGCAAGTGGCGCATCGTCTTCTTCTGGCCCAAGGACTTCACCTTCGTGTGCCCCACCGAGATTGCTGCATTCGGCAAGCTCAACGAAGAGTTCGCAGACCGTGACGCTCAGGTTCTCGGCGCTTCCGTCGACAACGAGTTCGTGCACTTCCAGTGGCGTGCACAGCACGAAGAGCTCAAGACCCTCCCCTTCCCGATGCTCTCGGACCTCAAGCGTGAGCTTGCCGAGGCCACCGGCGTCCTCAACGCCGACGGCGTTGCAGACCGCGCGACGTTCATCGTCGACCCCAACAACGAGATCCAGTTCGTCTCCGTCACAGCCGGTTCCGTCGGCCGTAACGTCGACGAGGTTCTCCGCGTCCTCGACGCTCTCCAGAGCGACGAGCTGTGCGCATGCAACTGGAAGAAGGGCGACCCGACCATCAACGCCGGCGAGCTTCTGACTGCGAGCGTCTGAGTATGAGCGTCGAGAACCTCAAGAACTCGCTTCCCGAGTACGCGAAGGACCTCAAGCTCAACCTGAGTTCCATTGCGCGCACGACGGTCCTGAACGAGCAGCAGTTGTGGGGAACGCTCCTCGCAACGGCCGCAGCCACCAAGTCTGCGTCCACGCTCAAGGAGATTGCTTCCGAGGCTGCCGACAACCTGTCGGCAGAGGCGTACAACGCCGCTCTCGGCGCAGCGTCGATCATGGGCATGAACAACGTCTTCTACCGCACCAAGGGCTACCTCGACGGTAAGTACGACGACCTTCGTGCCGGCCTGCGGATGAACATCATCGGCAACCCGGGCGTCGACAAGGCCGACTTCGAATTGTGGTCGCTTGCAGTGTCCGCGATCAACGGCTGCAACCACTGCCTCGAAGCTCACGAGAACACCCTCCGCCAGGAAGGTGTCGACCGCGAGGTCATCTTCGAAGCGATCCGCGCCGGTTCCATCGTCGCGGGCGTCGCACAGGCTGTCGAAGCCAACGAGATCCTCTCTGCCGCACAGGTCTGATCACTCGGACCTGAGTGCAGTTCGACGAGCCCTCCCCACCGTGAAGGTGGGGAGGGCTTTTCGCGCGCTAGGGTGGACCGATGGGTATCGAGGTGAGTGTGGTCCGGGTCTTCACGGACGAGAACGGCAAGCACGGGAATCCGTTGGGAATCGTCGACGCGTCCACGGTTGCAGAATCGGATCGACAAGCCGTCGCGAAGGAACTCGACTACAGCGAGACCATCTTCATCGACGTTCCGGATGACGGCGCCTCACGTGCGCGGGTCCAGATCTTCACTCCGGCAGCAGAACTCCCCTTCGCCGGACACCCGACCGTCGGTGCCACGTGGTGGCTGGGCGAACAGGGCCGTCGCGTGAGCGCCCTCGACGTTCCTGCCGGCAGTATCGACGTCCGCCAATCCGGCGCTTTGACGTGGGTACGCGCGCGTGCCGAATGGGCACCGGAATTCGCGATCTATCCGATGGACACGGTCGACGACGTCATCGACGCAGATCCGTCCGACTACGAGGCGGATCATTCGTATCTGTGGGCATGGCAGGACAAGCTCGAAGCTGCCATCCGCGCACGCATGTTCGCACCGGTGATGGGAATCGCCGAGGACGAGGCGACCGGATCTGCAGCGCTGCGCATCACGGACCGGTTGAGGAAATCACTGCTCATCACCCAGGGACGCGGATCGGTGCTTCACACCACCTTCTCTCCGGAAGGGTGGCTCGAAGTCGGCGGCCGCGTCGTCGCCGAGCCGTCACGAACCTTGTGAGTACCCGGCGGGATTGCGTCCGGCCTCGAGGTCACGTGCGCTGAGTGACACCGAGATCTCGTCACCGAGCGCAACTCCCGGCGCGAGGGGCAACTGATCTCCACTCCAGAACTTGCCCGGATCGAACCAGTTGATACGACGGTTACCGACAAGCAGACCCATCGCCGCATAGGTCTTGGCAACCACTTCGGCGCAATAGGCGCTCTCGACGGCCACTGCGGACACGTCGGAATTCTTGCGCAGCTTCGGGATTCGGCCTCCGAACCAGCGTGAGGCAAGCTTCGCCGTCGACGGGAACGGCGTACCGTCCAGCCGTGCGATCGTCTTGAGCAGAGCGTCTTCCTGCTCCCGGGTGACTTCGTGGTCGAGCTGGCGCAACCATCCACGCTGCCCGTACTTGGCGCCCCAGACCTGAACCGCCGATCGCAGATCGTGCAGTTGGACACCACGCTGGAAGCGTCCGGTCCACATGTCCTGCAGCGAGTGACCGAGTTCCGCATGCCACATCAGCGGCGGAAGGTCGTCGATCACGACCGACATTCCGACGTGGTTGACCGGGCTGTTGGTCAGCGTCTGGATGGCCCGGTCCGCCGTCGACTCTCCGCGGAAGATCCAGATGTCGCCCGTGCGGGTCGCCGCGGCGGCCTCCTCGAGACTCACCTGCGAAAGCAATCGTCGGTCCATGCCTCTAGCGTAGAGGGATGAAACTCCCTACTCCTCTGCGCGCCTCGCACGTTTGGAAACTGGTCGGCCTCGCCGGTGCAATGGGCGTTGCCGCCACCGGGGTTCTCGTTGCGCGCGGCGAACGCCAGCGTCGGGCCTACTCTCCGGACGAAATTCGCTCGGTACTGCACGAGCGGTACACCCAGGCCTACGCCAAGCAGTCGGAACAAGAGGTTCTGGAACTCGAACCTGCACCCAACGCTGTGCGGCGCCGAATCGAGAAACTCTTCCGGCGCCGCAACTGAACTCATCCGAGAGCTGCGAGGATCCCTGCTGCCATCTCCGCGACCTGATCGTCGGTCATGACGAACGTCGGCGAAATCTGCATCGCACCCTGACCCGCCGCGCGACCCGAAATACCGTGCTCACGCAACGTCTTCACGAACGGCAAAGCCTCCGCCGGATCAGCCAACTGCAC